>JAYWHS010000132.1:0-20927 GCA_043777635.1 Kofleriaceae bacterium
ATCCCAAGCGCAGCCATGACCGACAGCGCGCCACGGTGCGGGCTGGTTGGGCCGTGAGCCAAATAATGACCAAGCTCATGGCCGAAAAGTGCAAGCAACGCGCCGGCATCAAGCCGTGGTAGCAACGCGCCTTGGATTTCGAGCAAGATCGGCTCGACCACGAAGTGCATCCCGGCATTCTCTGGACCGCTGCGCTGATACAGCTCGATCATTCCCGGCACACCCAGCACGCGTTGTGCTTGCTGTGCGAGCTTGTAAGCCTCAGGCGACATCGACTCGGTCAACCGCAAGCTGTTGGCGAGTAACCGTCGCCGCTCGTCTTTGGGGTCTGGTAACTTGCGCAGCGTCGATATTTTGCTGAATAGAGGATGCTTTTCGACCAGCGCGGCGTATGTGCGCTCGTGAACAACGCGAATCTTTTCGATGTCGAGGCTGGCAACTGCAATTGGCTCCGCGACCAGCGCCGAGCCACGGCCGCGCGCGATCGTTGGTGGGTTACCAGCTTCGGGTTGGTTCATGTCAATCTCACTTTTGCACCGGCGGCTAGCTCAATCACAACGCGCGCCCGCACATCGCCAAGCACGCGATCAAGTTCTTCGACGGAGCTGACCTCGCGGCCGGCAAGGCCGACGACGAGCTTGCGAATGATCGGCCGGTCGCCTTCGCTGAGCAGCGCATCGAGACGATCGCCTGCGTCTTTCTCGGCGATTACGAGCGTCCGCTCGAAGCCGTCGCGCAGCTGATCGAGCGACGGCACAATGGTGGTGTCATCGGTTGTGATGACGGCCTCAGCTATTGGCCGCAAAACGTGGTGGCTCTGTTCGGCGGTGAGAGTGGCAAAGCCGTCGCGACGCTTGATTGTTTTGCGGGCAGCTTCAATCGCAACTTCGTGGCGCGCGAGAATGTCGCGGCGAGTTTCCCGGTATGACTCCAGAATGAGCACGAGGTCAGGCGCAATCGCCTCGATGCTGCGCCATGGGGTATCGCTCGCAAGCTGCGCGACGATGCGATCACCGGCGGCGGCCACGGTGGGTGATAGGTGGCCCCGCGCCCCAGGGTTCGCTGATTCGCTCCATTTTTGGTCGAGACGCTGCAACTGCGCGAGCTGGAACCGTGCAACGTCGTCGGCGCGGCGCACAGTGTCGATAGCGTCGGGGTTGAGTTCGGCGACATACAGCGACAGGCGTTTGAGCCCGTCATTGAGTACGTCGAGCTGGCGTAGCACCTCTTGCACGGTGGGCTTGGTTTGACGGACCAGACGGTAGCAACTATCGAGCGCGGACTCTAGCCCAATCAAAACGTCGGGCGCTGGACGGTTGCCGGGCAGGCGGCGCAGATGCTCGAACACCTCGCGCAAGCGTGCCATCTGGCGTGGGAATTCAATGCTGACGCGATCGGCGATAGCATCGTTTTCTCGGTCGAGCTTGATGTCGAGCCGGTCTTCAAAGAACTTGCAGATACGCGCGCGACCCTTAATGCCGATGGTATCGTCGCCGACCGGATAGATGGTGGCGTTTTTGAAACCACGCTCTTTTTCGAGGACATCACGTATACCGCTGTCGCGGACCGCCGAAATTTGGTCGCCGCCCTCAGATTGAATGCGGATTTTGCTGCCGCGCAACAGGCCAGCAACGCAGGCGCGTACCACCTCGGGTGCGTAGCCGTAGGGCGGCCCGCCGAAGTGGGCGTACAAGATCGCGCCAGTCGCACCGCCGACACTTTCGATGTGTTCAAGCACGCGCCTCGGCACCACACCGTTACACGACGGCACGTACTTGCCGCGCTCGGCTTCGAGCAGGCCGAGTTCGCCAATGAACTTGGGCGACGGTGCATTGAGCCCGGGGTCGATGAGCTGCATGACTTCGAGGTTGGAGACGCGAGTAGCGACGAAGTGCGGGAACAGGTCGCGCAGGACCCGCGCCGAAGCGAGCGCCAGCACCTGACCGGCAGCACCAGCAAGTTCGCGTGGCTCGGTGGGCTTGCCGCGAAAGTACAAGCGGCCCGCCATCCACGCTGCATCGACGGCTCGACGCAAGCGTGTCTCGTGCTCTTCCTGCCGGGTCTTTTCCTCAAACAGGAGCCGCCGGCGCTCGGGCGACACCGATTCACTGCGGCCTTCGTAGCGTTTCACCATCGCTGCCGATTTGCCCAACTCGCGGGCAGCGTTGTCGAGTTCGTCGGTGTCGCCAACCACCCACAGCAATCGCTGCTTGAGCGCGTCTTCGCCAGAGCGGTTAACCCAGGTGGTCTGATCGCGTTCGTCGGCTGCGGTCAGGAAACGAAAATCGACGGTGATCGCAGCTGGGTCACGCGGGTCTTCGAGGCGGGCATCCATGATGCGCCGACCGTCGGAGAACAGCGCAAGCCAAGGAAACGGTCGGCCTTCAAGTTTGGGTCGCTCCGGCTCGGCCACCAACTGACGCAACGCACCTTGGATCAACTCGCTGCGCTGCTCCGGCGTGATTGCAATGTCGCGGCGCTCGCGCTCCCACTCTTCGCCCGACGACGACTGCAGCTTATAGCCGAGCTTCTCCGAGTAGCCGAGCAGGTTGGCGCGGCGCAATTCTTCGAGCGCCTCCTGCACCGCAGTGCGGTTGTTGCCGAGGTCGAGGCGGTCGTATAGGCAGGCTGCAACCAAGCGCGCGTCGGTGGGGACCTTCTCCTGAATCAGTTCGAGCAGTGCGACTGCGCGGGCGGCGCGGGCCGCAAGTGGCAACGCAAGTTTGGTACAGTGGCGCAAGATCCGATCCATGCTGGCCTGCACATCAGCGTCGAGCGCGGTGTGTTGCACTTCGTAGATTTGATCGAGGGTGACCAGCGCGCCTACGTTGTTGTCGGCCAGGTGTTGACCGCGAAATAGTTCGCCGAGCAGTTGCAGCAGACCGCGGATGGCTTGATCGTCACCCTGACTGCGGCTCGAACGGGTACGCAAGGCGCTGGTGATCTGCAAGATCAGATCGATGTGACCCGGCAACAGTGGATAGACATCGACAAAATCATCTTCAGTGATCGCATCGCCGTCGTATGCAAACAAGCGCAAGTCGCTGCGGTGCTTTTGGAACAGCTCGCGCAACTGGGTGGCCCCGGCGGTGTTTTTGGACAACAACCGTTTGTGAACGACGTCGCGGATGTTGGTGACCGCGAGGTGGACCCGTAGTTTCTCGGGGAACCTGTCCTTGAGCTTGCCCAGGATGCTGGCATCGCCGCCGTCTTCGAGCTTTTGCTGGCCGGTGACCAACAGCCACACCTTGCCTTTGAGCCGGTGGCCCAAGTCGGAAACAAACGATTGCAGCTTGAGCATGCGGCCGTTGTCTTGATGCACGTACTGCGATACCTCGTCGATAACGATGAACAGCGTCGCTTTATCGGCGCGAAACCGCAGCATGTCGGCAATGGCTTTGCCGGCTTCCTCGGCGGATGCCGAATACGAAAATGTGCCGGCCCGGCTGGTGAGCCAGGTCATCGGATCGGGATACTTGTCGGGAAACAGCTTGGCCATCACCGACGAGAAGTCGTCGTCAGCCATGGCAGTACCGCGCACCTCGGCCCACGGCCGACCCAGCGCGGTTGTTGCGGCCTGCTCGAATTTCTTCCAGTGGCCGTCGCGCTCAAGCTTGAGTTCCATCTCGGCGACGTGCGGATCAACGCAGTAACCCAGACGCTCCTGGATCTTGCGTACCGCAGCGGTGTGGATGTGCTCGTTATCGCGGGCAACACCGCCGATGTCGAACACCACCGCAATTGGATCGACTTTGGCGCGCAGTGCGGTAAACGCATCGCGCAGTTGTTTGGATAGCGGTGACGCATCGCGCGCCAACAACGCTTCGGCGAGCGATTTTTTGCTGGGCAGCGCAACACCGTCGAGGGCAAGCCCAAGCAACTTGGCGAAGCTCGATTTACCCGAGCCGTAAAAGCCGGAGATCCATGACGCTGGCAGCTCGGGGCCGCCGGGCTTGTCGAGCTCGCTGCTGATGCCGTTGAGTAGCCGTACGTACTGCTCGTGGATGCCGTTGGGTACGCGTTGATGGTGTGGATGCTCGGGCGGGAAGCCACCGGTGATGATGTACTCGCCGACTTCGGCTTCGAGCTTGGCTGGCGATTGCTCGTGGAAGTACACCACCGGTGGGATGTCGCGGGTGACGTCGGACAAAAACAAGTCGCGGAGCTTCATGGTGGATGGCATCTTGCGTAAAAGGGAAACGCGTGCGGAACAGCGGTGAAAAATTGTTCAAGTTTGCTCGGGTAAAAGCGGACGGGCACGTCCCCTTGTCAACGCAACGGTCACGCGCGAGGCCACGCGTGGTGGGGTGAATGGCTCGGCTCCGCCGAGGCAGAGGGGACGGGCACGTCCCCTTGAGACGCCGGGCACGTCCCCTTGAGACGACGGGCAGGTCCCCTTCTCATGGATAAATCCGTGGACGATAGTCGCGGTCGGGATCGAGCGCGCCCATGAATGACAGCCCGGCGTCGCCCTTGCGCTCGCCAGGGTACAACAGCACAACGGGCACGTTGCGGGTCTTGCCGTCGAGGTGCTTGAGCAGCGCCGACACCCGGAAGAACGGGTAGAGCGCGCCGGCGCGACCGAGGAACACCACGGTGCGTTCGGCCTTGTCCGGGTTTGCTTCGGTGAACGCGAGGATCTCGCGCGACACGTCGGCTGCGATACCGGTGACACCGTCGAGTTCGCGGCCTAGCTTGGTGCGTAGATAGTTGATGCCGCGCTCGGGTGCGATCGCTGCGGCTTCGCGCTCAGCTTTGATGAGGCGCGCGACCACGTCATCGCCGAGGGCGCGGACACGTTGCAATAACAACTTGTGTAGCGACAGCGTGAGCACGACCCAACCCGACGCAGTGAGCGAGCCCACCAGCTCGCGGACGTGCTCGCGCAGTTTGAACTCATCAACTGGATCGTACGGCACGATCGCGTAGCGGTAGTTGCGCATGGTGCTGATGCGCGGCCCGTCTTCGTGGATGAGGTCGCGCTTGAGCGCGTCGAACGCTTCGTCGAGCTGGGTACGCGGCAGGCTCATGCTTGCACCTGCGCGGTTGTCGTCGTCGATATAATCGTCGACCGCACCTGCTGAGGCGGCATCAAGTCGAGCTCGCCAACGGCCCAGGTCGCGAGGTTTGGATAGCGCCAGTCGAACTCGTGGACGTCGCCGACCTGGCGGAACTGAATCGTCTTGAGCGCGCGCAGCCGATCGGTGAGGTGGCCGCCAACTAACCCGAGGCTGGCTAGATATGGATTCTTGAGCAGATTGCCGTCGAAGCGCAGCGCACGCAGCGTGTAGAGAATATATTCGAGCGCGTGATCGGGCACACGCGGGGCTACGGTTTGGCGCGGATCGCGGTTGCCGCGCAGCAGCCCCGCAGCGCTGGCACACGACACCAGCCGCGTTGCGAATTGCAGTTGCGTCTTCATCGCCCAGCGTTGCGGGCCGTGCTCGGTTGCCCACTGAATCACGGTTTGGCGGTAGACCTCGGGTCGCAGCGCGTCGCGCCGGGCAGGTAAGAACTCGCCGGAAAACGCGCGGTACAGCGGGTCGGTGAGCTGCACATGGAAGTGACAAATCACGTTGCGCGTCTCAGGTGGCATCGCGCGCCAGGCAGCAAGTACGCGCAGGCTGTCCGGAAACCGGTCGAAACGAACCCGCATGTTTGACAACAGCTCGGTGGTCCACGCTTCACTCTTGGCGCCGAACCACGAGCTAGCGAACGCGTTGCTGGAGCTGGCGCGCGGATCTTCAGGATCAACCTGTGACCAGTACGCGCGCGATTCTTCGATGCACAGCGAGCAACGCAGCAACCGCGAATGCGGCTCGGTGGCTTCGCCGAGTGGAGTCATCCGCAGCCGGCTTTGCCGGCAGGAGCGCCTTTGCTGGTCTTGAAGTGTGGGGCTGGATAGCGGTCAGCGAGGGGCACCAGCGCAGCTGTCAGCGCCTGTGCGGTAGCGACCGGATCATCAGGCGGCTCACCCTTGAGTCGCCGCCCGATCGACGATGGCGAAACATCGACGACACCCAAGCTTTTAACCCAGGTCTTGAAAGAGTCGACGTTCCACGAGGCGACAAGCTTGCCGAGCTCGGGCAGTGCTTCGGCTGGATCGATGCCAGCGCGCTTCAACTCGGCCAAGCGATCGTCGATTTGTTCGTCGAGCTCGAAACCGAGCCGAAACAGCGAAACTAGTTGGTCTGCGTCGGCTGCTTGTGACCGTGCTTCGGCGTCGACCTTGCGCGCTGCCGCACGGGCCGCTTCGAGCACTGCCCATCGCCAGGTCCGCGGGGTTAGGCGCTTGAACAAATCCTCGCCACCGAACTCGTCGTTAAGAGCGGTGCGCCACCATCCGAGGCGCGGCGGATCGGTTTTGCCTTCGCCAGCCCAACCAATGGCGAGCTGAAGCGTAAGTATCCGATCTAATGCATCTTTAGACGCTGCCCCACTCACTGCGCGGCAGCGTAGTCTTTCGTTCCGAGGCATGTCAAGGAGCGCCGGCTCAGACTCGGTGACGCCACACTCGAACACGGCAAGGGTCAACGTCAGGCGGCCAACGCCTCCGCCGGCGGGTTGCGCAATGACTCATCACTAGCCCTTGGTTTGTTCCCAATCGATCACTACGGCGGGCAGCGCAACTGACGGCAACACCCCATTCATTTCCGAAATCCGTGGCCGGTCAAAGTTGCCATCGACCAGAACATAAACGGCGACCGTACGGTCGGTCGGATGCGCCATCCAGATTTCACGCACACCCGCGCGTTCGTACACCCGCAATTTCAATGTTTGGTCATGCCCGGCGGTCGACGGTGACAATACTTCGATGACCCAATCCGGCGCGCCGCGCACGCCACGGTTGTCAATTTTACTTTGATCACAGACCACAAACACATCGGGTTGCACGACCGTTTCGATGGCATCATCATCTTGTATGCCGACTGGCAGCCGGACATCGACCGGCGCGATAAACGGTCGACAGTGGTGGCCACGGAGTTGATTGGCAATTTGCCGATACAACTCACCGGCAAGCAGTTGATGCGGCACCGTCGGCGCTGGCGACATCAAGTAAGCGACGCCATCGATCAACTCATATCGTTGATCGGTTTGCCACGCGTAATAGTCGCCGTAGGTGTGTTTATTGTCGTCACGTTGTGACAGGCCCATGTCGGCAGCATATCGTAAAAAAAACTTTTGATGGTTGAAAAATACGATGGGGTATCGAGCCCCGCCCTCGCTGTAGTTTGCGCGTGTAGCGTCGATCGCGTGGTCATTACGATGCTACTAATTTACTTGGCGCAAGCCTCGCTGTAGCCGCCGTTACACGCTTGTTGAAACAGGGCACTGGCTTTGGCCGGATCCAAGGCCACGCCTTCGCCGAGTTGATAGGCGTGCCCAAGGTTGGCACAACCACTCATGGCACCACCGTCGCACGCTTGAAGAAACAGCCTCGCTGCTCGGGCCGCGTCTTTGGTGGTTCCGGTAGCTCGCATATAACAAGCGCCCAGATTGGAACAGCCCAGCATGTCACCGCCGGTACAGGCTTGCTGATAGAGCGCTTGGGCTTTGGCGCGGTTAGTGGGCACACCCTCACCCTTGTCGTAATTCATTCCAAGATTGACACAGCCCAGCATGTCACCGCCGGTACAAGCCTGCTCGAACAGCGCCGCCGCTCGGCGCAGGTCTCGGTCGACGCCGAGGCCGCGCTCATACAAGCGCCCAAGATTGCAACAACCCCACATATTGCCGCCGCTACACGACTGCGCGTAGAGCGCAGCCGCCTTCGCTGGATCCTTGGGGACACCCTTGCCCGCGACATACAGCAACCCTAAATTAGAGCAACCGATCATGTCGCCGCCGTTGCATGCTTGTTGGTACAGGGCGGCGGCGCGCGCTTCATCTTTTACAACGCCGACGCCATTCTCATAGGCCAGCCCGAGATTGGTACAATCGAGCATGTCGCCGGCGGTACAAGCGGCTTGGGCTTGCGCAACCGATTGCTCCGGCGTTGGCGCCTGTGGTTTCGAGTCCACTGAAGCTGTGGCTTGTTTAGTCGGCTGCGCAGGATGGGCGGTGCTACAGGCGGTTCCGACGAGGAGGAATAATGCGAATGTCATGCAACATTGCGCGGTGTGTCCGAGCCACGACACGGCAATGCGTCTTGGTTTATTCGCCATTGCGCGACCGTCACATAACAGCCTGCGGATGTCATGGGCGAAGTTGAATCGCCGTCGGATTGCGATGGCATTGGGTCAATTTGTCGCTTTTGTGGCGGAATTTGTCCGCTGTAATCACGGCCAAATTTGCAAATTCGAATCAGGCTAATATCAACATCAGTGACTGCAAGCCTGCGCGAAACCACCATCACAAGCCTGGCGCATCAACGCGGTAGTTTTGGTTGCATCTAGCGTGACGCCTTCGCCGCGCGAATACAAAACGCCGAGATTGAAACAGCCTGACATCGCGCCGCCAGTGCAGGCCTGCTCATACAATGCCACCGCCTTCGCTATATTTTTCGCGACGCCGCTGCCTTGTTCGTTGGCTTCGCCAAGATTGGCGCAGCCTGTCATATTTCCGCCGCTGCATGCCTGCTGGAACAGTGCTGCGCCGCGCAGAGAGTCTTGCTCGACGTCAGTGCCTTCGAAATATAGGGTCCCAAGATCATTGCAGCTCCACATCACGCCGCCTACGCACGCGATATTATAGAGTTGGGTGGCGCGGCCGGGCTCTTTGCTGACGCCGTTACCTGCGAGGTAAAGCCTCGCAAGATCAGCGCAGTATTCGAACATGCCAGCGTTGCAAACGCGTTGATAAAGTATGCTCGCTTGGTTGGCATCTGCTGTTACGCCGCGACCTGCGATGTACGCATCGCCAAGCGAGGCGCAGCTTTGCAGATGACCAGCAGCGCAGGCTTGGGTGAACAGCGCGAAGGACGTAGGCTCATTCTTGGTCACGCCTGAACCGTAAAAATACAAGACGCCCAGATTGTAACAGCTCCAAGCAACGTGGGCGTTACAGCCCTGCTCGAACAAGGTCGCCGCTTTGACATCGTCTTTAGCGCGGCCAAAGCCTCGACGGTATGCAACACCGAGGGGTGCGCAGGCATACGCGTAACCGCCGCTACAAGCTCGCTCAAATAGTGTGGCAGCCTTGGCCAAATTTTTAGCGACGCCGCGGCCCGCGTGGTTGGCGTGGCCTAGCTCCGTGCAACTCCACATTTGCCCGCCGTTGCAACCGCGTTCAAAGTACGTCGCTGCCAGCTGCGGGTCTTTGGCAACGCCCTCACCGCGTTGGTATAAGGTTCCTAATTTGGCGCAGCTCCACACGCTACCGCGACGACATGCACTGGTGAACATCTCGGCGGCGCGGCTTTCATTTTTTACCACTCGGTCGCCGACTAGATACGCATTCGCCAACTTGACGCAGCGATCGAGTGAGCCGCGGGCACAACTACGTGGCTGGATCAGCGCACTACGCGTCGGTGCACAGCTACACAGCATGACAATCGCCCCAATCAAGGCGAGCAACAGTCCAACTCGCACGGTAATCCTCACTGACATTCTCACGGTAAAATTTGCATGGCCCAGGTCCGTACATCAGCGTTACTGCCAGCGGCGGACAACCAAGGCCATAGGCCTTTAGCGAGTTTTTCGCGAGCGACTTCCCAGCCTGGCACAATGCGAATTGGCTTTTTGCCGATCGCGGTGCGTTTGGCATTTTCTTGGTTGATCCATTCGAAAATGCGCGGCAGTGCATCGGCTGTAGTTTGATGAATATCGTGCAGCAGCAAAACATTGCGATCACTAGAGTGGTCTAATTCCCCTGTGACATAGTCGAAGGTTTTGTCAGCGCTTTTGGTTTTCCACTCTTGTGGATCAAGATCCCAATGAAAGTGGCTAATATGGCGCTCCGCCATCAGGTCTTCAAGCCGCTTGCAACGCACGCCAAACGGTGCGCGAAACCACAGCACCGGCATGGTGGTTGATTCTTGAATGGCATCGCGGCCATCATCTAAATCATGAATCGCTGCATCTTCTTTGACCCGGCACAAATCTTTGTGCTTCATCGTGTGGTTGGCAATGATGTGACCTTCGGCTGCGATGCGCTGCAGCAGTGCTTGGCCCTTTTTGTTGTTCTTGACCATCTCGCCAACGATGAAAAATATCGCTTTGACGTGATTGGCTTTGAGGATATCCAAGACTTGCGGGGTGGTTTTCGGGTTGGGGCCGTCGTCGAACGTAAACACTAACTCGGGGCCTTTGGATGACGAATGCCCGGCGGCCGGCTGCGGCCAGCCACTGGCGTGGGCGGGGCGAACTCGCGAGGTGACAACCGCAGTTGTCGTGACCACCGCTGTCACCAGCGCCGCTGTGAAGATGGTACGTGCCGGCATATCCTTGTGTAACACGCGGCGGCACGCGGCTATTCATTTTTTCCCACAGCGGCCGTGCTTATGTAAGAGAGCTGGTAAACCTGCAGTATGGAATACGCTGCACAAGCTCTTATTGCGTCCGAACCAGCGCGAATCACGTTGGCCAACCTACCCACGCCGCTCCAGCCCTTGCGGTTTACCGTCGCTGGAGCGCAATTTTGGCTCAAACGCGATGATTTTACCGGCGGCGAACTGTCGGGCAACAAGGTTCGCAAGTTGGAGTATTTGGTCGCCGAAGCCAAGACCCAAGGCGCGACCGTGTTGGTCACTTGTGGCGGCGAACAATCCAATCATGCGCGTGCTACCGCTGCGGCTGCTGCGCGGTTGGGCCTGCGTTGCCACTTGGTATTACGTACGATTGATCCGGCTGCTCCACCGCCACTGGTTGGCAACCTGTTGATCAACATGCTGGTTGGCGCTGAGATTTCGTGGATTTCACAGCTGCAATGGAAACACCGCGATCAACACATGACGGACGTGGCAGCGCGACTCACCGCAGCCGGCGAGAGGCCGTATATCATTCCCGTCGGTGGCTCTAATGCGTTGGGCACTTGGGGATATATTCGCGCAATTCATGAGTTGGCTGGTGATCTCGAACGTGCCGGGTTGCTTGCATCGGCGGGCGCAGCGCCAAAGCCATTGACGATCGTCTACGCGTGCGGCTCGGGTGGTACCGCCGCCGGCTTGATCATCGGTGCCAAGATGTTGGGTTTGGCAGCGCGTGGTGCGCGGGTAGTGGGCGTCAATGTCAGCGACGATCGCGCCTATTTTGTCGCGGAAATCAGCCGCATCTACCGCGATTTCGCAGCGCAGTTTGACGTGGGTGTGACCATCAGTGCCGACGACATCGATATCTGCGACGGCTACGTTGGTGCAGGTTACGCTAAAAGTCGGCCCGACGAAATCGCGACGATTCGAAGCTTGGCCCGTACCGACGGAGTCGTGCTCGATCCGGTGTACACCGGCAAAGCGTTTCATGGTGTGGTCACCGAATTAACCCACAACCCTGAGCGGTTTGGCCCGGCCGGTACGCCGGTGGTGTTCATTCACACCGGTGGCTTGTTCGGTGCGTTTGCGTCAGAGATACTCGCGGCATCGGCAGCATCTGCCCCTGCCTAAGTGACGTACGCGATCACAACGTTTGCCACGATGCAATATCGTATAAATCGCACTCGGTACTCCGGCGGCGGATCTCGGACCTCCGCGCTCGAAGCATGCACAACTCGCGTTGATGTACCCTCGTGCGTAAGGCGTCGTGGTCGGAGCGCCGTCGGCCGAAGTCCGAGGTCCTGTACGCACCCAAGCTCGCTATCATTGTTGTTTGATTTTTCGTACCTGAGCAGACGTGGGCTAGCGTGGCACGTACTGCACGCCCAGCATCGGCAAAATCGGTAGACCTGAAATCCTGCTGCGGGTCAGTACATTTTGCGCATCCACGACCTCCACGTTTTCGCGAATCGATTCAATATTGCTGCGTGCCGTCGCATTTTGCACATCGAGATATACCGCCCATGTGCCATGGGCTTTGCGCCAATGGCGATCGATGCGTGCGTCGATCTGGAAAAAATCAGGAAGCCGCGCCGACCACAAGTCTTGTTGCACGTTGCCTTGGCCATCGAGCCGCACTGGGCTGTAGGGAATGCCGGTGGCATAATGCACGGCTGCGCCGAAGTTCCACTTGGTACCGGTGTAGCCCCAAGCAACATGCACGCGGTGCGGTTGATCGAGGGCATACGGATGCCAACCGACGAAGAAACGCGGATCTTCGGTGCGCAAACTGCGCGACCAGGTGTACGCCAGTGCAACCCGTTGGGTCGCAAACAACCATTGCAGACTCGATTCAACACCATAACTGCGGCCACGGCCGATCGCGGCGCGCGGCGTGCCTTCGCCCAAATATTGCTGCACAACTTCGAGCACCACCGGCGAAAACGAATTGCGGGTGATGGTGGTAAACACGTTTTGATCAGTGATGACCGGTAGATTCTCGGCGCGGTTGAAGTAGCCAGTGGATTCCAGGCGCAGCGCATGTCGTGTGATTTGTCGGTCGATGCGCAGCCCCGCGGATAGCTGCACAGCCTCGGCGCCCTGCGGTACGGTGCCGCCGGTGCTGCCGAGGTCGGCAGCTTGTGGTGGTTCGTTGAACGTCCCAGCGCCGACGCGGAGTTCGACACCGTCGACGGGTGTTACATGCGCATTGCCGCGCACCGAAGCAACATTGCTGTTGGCTAGGCCAAAACGATCGTAGCGTGCGCCAACATCAAAGCCGAATTTGTCGTAGTTCCCGATGATGCTGGTCCATGCGCCGGCATGCAGCCAGCGCTCTTGCAGCGAAGCAATTCGCCCGCCGGTTTCGCTGTTGTTTTCGCCGTTGAGTCGATTGATCAAAAAATCGGTGCCGAGCTGAAGTTCTAGGTGCGACCAATAGCGACTGGTTTTGAAAACGCTGCCAGCTTGGTCGAGGTCGCGTGTGACTTGCAGCTTGTTGACCATGTTGTCGGGCGTCATGTCGCCAGCAAAAAATAAGTTGGTTTGCCCAAGCCATGGCATCACCGAAACGCTGGCCCGTGGTGTGGTGTAGCGCCAAGGTGCAGCAGCGCGCCAAAAGCCGAGCGTGAGCGTGAGGTCAGGGCTGCTGGTGTTGTCGTGGCTGACCAAAACGATCGGCCGTAGCGTGCCCCAGGATTTTGGATCACCCGAGCTAACCAACAATTGGCCGTCGAGATACGCTGGCAACGGCGTCGATGATTTTACAAATGGCCGCAACAACGTGTCGATGTACGAGCGCCGCACGCCTGCCCAATAGCCCCAATCATGTATCGCCGTTGCAGCCGACTTGGCTGGTTTGTGCAAGGGGCCTTGCGACCACAGCGCGAGTTGCAGCGGTGAAACATCAAACCCAAACTGCACGCGTTCGGCGGTTGGCGTGCGTGATTCAACGGCGACGAAGCCACCAGCTGCACGACCATATTGAATTGGAAAGTTACCCGGGTACATCGTGGCGTGGCGCAGCGCCGGGGTCGGCATAATCGACGTGACACCGCCAAAGTGGAAAGGTAACGGCACGGGGACGTCGTCGATCTGCACCGCAGTGTGACGCAAACTCGCGCCACGTAACGCGATGCCGCCGAACGAAAACGGCATGCGTGCAACCGCAGGACCAGCAGCAAGCGCACGCAAGACATCGTTGTTGGCGCCAGCTTGCATGCTGATATCCTCGGCCACGACGGCTGTAGCATCGCGCACCGAGGGTCGGTGGGCACGGACTTCAATGACTTCGCTGCCGGAATCTGGCGGTGCAGCTGCAGGGTCGGCGGGTGTGTTCCCGGTTGCGGTGGTGGCTGGATCGGATAGCGCACCGGATGCTGCAGTTGCGGAGTTTACATCGCTCGGCGGTGCAGTCGGCGGTACACTTGCGCTCGTCGATTCATCCGCTAGCGCGAGGCGTTCGTGCACGGCTGTCGTGAGGGCGAACGCCGCTACCAGCAGTGCTGCATGCTGCGCTAGGCGCGGTGCCGATACGCATGCCATATCGGAAAGGCTAACAGTTGAACGTTAGCGTGTATCGTGAACTCCGCAGAATCGCCGTCACAGTCGGCAAACTGCGTTACGCTTGCATGATGCCAAGCCCGCCAGCGCCGCCACCTGCGAGCCGCAAAAAAACGCTACCTGCGCCGCGCATTTATGTGATCACGGCAACCAACGCTGATGTCGCTGTGGTCTTTGCACGGACTTCGGGATGGTTTCATATTGCCCGTTGGGATTTGCTCACTGGCAGCGTTACGGCTGGTGCGTGGTTGCGTGGTGGCTTGTATCCCCGACGCTGCGATATCTCACCCGACGGCGAATTTTTGTATTACTTCGGCATGAAGGGCGGCCGGGCGTTTCACGCCATCAGCCGGATGCCATGGCTTAGCGCGTTAGCGTTGTGGCGTGCCTCAGGTACCTACAGCAACGGTGGCCATTTTTTGAAAGTGCCGCGACGCGGAATTAAGGTCAGCGACGAATTTTTGCAGGGTCCGCCGAGCATAGGCGACAGCACACCGTTGCTGCAACAGTATCGGCTGCGCATGGTTGGCAATGCCACCACCGCGTATAAAGCTGAGCGTCGTCGAGGCTGGCTTGAACACGAAACGTGTCCACCGCGCGAAGCCAACGATGTGTGGGATGAACGCCGTGCGCAGATTTTGTTTCACCAACATCCAACTCGCAAGCTGCGTTTGATACTCACCGACGCTGGCATCACCCATGCACTCGGCAATATCGAAGGGCGTAAACCGAGCTACAGCATCGACGATAAAATCACCACGACGTTGCTACCTGATGCAGTTTGGGCTGATTGGGATCGGCAAGGTCGGTTGTTAGTTGCGACCGCCAACGGTGCGCTAGAGATTCGCGGCGTCGCGACTGCTGCAAGTGCCGCATCGGTCGCCGACAACGCCGTTGAACTTCGCTTCAACAATGTAACGTCAAGCTCCCTCGCCGGCATCCGTCCCGATCCAACTCCGTCGCCGCTCAGCGCCCAGCGTTGGTGAGCTTCGGCGAAATGACACGTGCCGCGCCAACGGCATACGAAAAACCTAGTCTATTCGCTCACGTTTCGTTTGTGCTCCGCCACTCAAGGAGGATCGCTTCGAACTTCGCTTGCAAATTCTGTTGACGGTGAAATCCACGTGCTTGAATCAAGGCAAGATTCGCTTCAACGGTCATCAGATCAAGTCCCGCATTGCATTCAAGTAGTGCAATTGCGTCGATAATATCTTGTTTTCGCTTTTTAGACGACGACAGCACTTTCATTGCCACCAGCTCTTCAGCCCGGGCTACTGCAATGAGCGAGTCGCCGATTGGGATCTTGTCGGCGCGTGCAACTATTTCAGCTTCAATGCCGCAACTCGCTGCCAAAAGGTCGACAATCGTACCTGCTGGACTATTCAAGCGAACAGTTGCCATGCGATGGGTTGCTTCTTGTTCAACAATTGCGGCGACGACATATCGCTTAGCGCGCAGTCGATACACTAGGTTTTCGGTTTCACTGTCGGTCGTGGTCGAAATTGCCAAATCGACATATCTCGTGAAGCGAACCTCGGCGCGGATAGATACTGCGAGTCCACCAACTAGGGCGAACGGTTGCTGCAATTCGTCCAACGTAGCAGCGATGGATACCAGTAGTTGTAGCGGCGCGTTACTCGTCATCGCCGCGTAACCATACCCGCAGTAAGACGTCGCGCGCAGCATCATCAAATGTAGGATGCTTCATCTTGAGTGCTACGCGCTTGAGTTCAATACCCAGGGCCATAGCTTCTAGCGCTTGCAATGCTTTGATCGAAGGTGGCGTTTCCATCGCTCGCCGGATGTCGTCGCGCCGGAGGTCATCCATCTCGCAACTCTAGCGTACATCGGTGGAAAGATCGTGCGGTTTCGGTTCTCGATTTGTTCGGCTACGCCGTTACATTCGCCAACATCAGCGTGAGCTTGGCAACCGTATTGAGATTCCGCGCGGTGCCGTCTTTCATCGCAGGTAGCTTGAGTTTCGAATCGGCCATGCCGTTACCGTAGTGAATGTAAATTTCGCGAGTGCCAATGGCGATTTGTTCATCTTTGCGACCGGTGGCGTGCGCGATGGAATCCTTGGCAGGTGCAGCGTCGCAGAACAGCACGACGGCGCGGTTGGGTGCAGCGTCGGGAAATGGATTGTTGGCCAACACCGCTGCAAGCTCGCTGTGCGTGCGCACCATGACACCGACTGGCTTACCGGCGTAGGCCAACAGTTTGGCTTCGAGCAGCGCTTTGATCTTGGCTTCGGATTGTTTCGCGGCGAACACAACGTTGCCACTGGCGATGTAGGTTTTTACGTTGGCAAAGCCACACGCGGTGCACATTGCTGCTAGTTCGGTCATTGGGAGTTTGCCGGTACCGCCAACATTGACGGCGCGCAACAACGCAACGAAAGCCGTCATGGTTTGAGCTGCTTTTGCTGTTTGCGTTCTTGCTTGCCGCGCCGCCGCGCATCGCCACTTGTTTCGCCGGGCAGCCGCGTGGATATCTCGACCGAGCTTAGGATAGCGAGGCCGGTGATGCGCAGGGTCGGGGAGTTGCCGACCGGGGCAGGAGGTGCCGTGCCCTTGCGTTCAATCGATCCTAAGATCGCTGTGGCCTCGATTTCGACGATCACACTCGGTGGCACAATGATTTCAACGTTGCCTAAACTCAGATGCAGGCGTAGCTCGGTATGTGTACTGTCAAATTGCGCTTGGCGAAAATCTAGCACCGACGAGCCAAGCGCCGAACGAACCTTGAGCAACGCGGGCACTTGCCACGGCCCGTCTTTGTTTACCGAACTTAGGATCACCGTCATCGATTTTTGAGTGTCGATGCGGGCCAGCGCGACAACTTGCTGCGCTTGGGATAGCGCTGTACCGGCCATGACGTTGGTGACAAGCGCCGTACTTGATTCGGGCAAATCTTGTACCAAAAGCTGCAACGCCACGGGCTCATTGCTCTGATGTGCCAAGCCGATGCGACGATCAAATTCTTCAACATCAATGATGTCGGCGGCAAACGCATCGGTTAGTTGCTGTACCACCGCGTCACGCCGCTCGGCTACCACGGAGGGGGCAAGAAGCTTCGCTGGAACTTGATCTGCCACGCCGGTACTCTACTCAATCATGTTCACGTACGCACTACCGGGTTGCCGCAACGCAACGTTATTCGACTGGATTATCGTCGAGATCTAAACCGCCTGGATACCAGTAGCTGGTCGCTTGGCCATAGCCATACACGCTGATGCCAAAGGGCCCGGCCGACATCGCACGGTGGGTGGCCGATGTAGATGATAGTTGCACGCGCGCCACCGAGTAACCAGAGTTGCCGATGGCTTGAAATGCTGAGGCGGCGACCGGCGCACCATCGAGGGTAATAGTGGTCCCGGTGAGCGCCGTAAAGTTTACATAGTTACTCTCATACGAAAGCGGTGCAGTAAATTGATAGTCGCGACGGTATTGCGCCACCGGCACTGCGAGCGCCATGGCTGGATCGCCCGAATTTGCAGCTGGTGGGAACAATTGCGACACCATGTATTGGGCTACCAAGATTTTTTGATCGCTGGTGATGAGTCGATCGATCGGGCTTGGCGCAACTTCGAATTTATCGCCGATGTTGGCGAGGGTTACCGGGCCTTGCGGTAACGCTGGATCAAATTGCACCACGGTGCCTGGCGCGGTGGCAATCACGCGGGTCACAAAAGCCCGGGCTTGGGTGCTGCTTGGCAACGCGTTAGCTGCGACCACGTATTTGGTGGCGAGCTTTTCAATTGGAAACATTTGATCTTCTAGATGGTCGCAAGCTTCGGAGCCGTGGGGGAGTTGGGTGCAGTGATGACCGGCCAGCACTTCGACCGGTTTATCGGCGGAGATCCGGCTGCCCGTGAGATCTCCGGAGCGAGCGGTTAGTTGAATAACATCGCCGCGATTCAAGGTCACAGTTTGTGGCGTCCCAGCAATAAAGGCTGCTGCGCCGGAGCCGGCTTCGGTCGGCGCGGTGGTGGTAATTTGCACCATCGTGTTATCGCGTGATGCGGTGACTGCGATGAACCCCGGAAAAGTTTGGCCTTGGAATAGCCACGCTTGATACGTAGCGACCAGATAGTTGCCGGTCCACGCGTTGGTGGGCAATAACAGCGAGGCATCGTTAGTGAACGATAGCGATTGGTTGAGCTGGTAGTCGATTGGGCTAAATTGGTAGACCGTGATCGGTTGGTTGGAACGAATACGATAGGCACCCAATCGGGCGACTGCACTTTCGGTAACGCAACCAAAGGGCGAGTTGGGGGTGTTACAGCGTTTGAGTAATTCGACCCATGGCAACTTTTGCATCACAACCTGCTGCGGCATGACGGCAACAACCACCGGTTGCGTCAGTGCACCGCCGTCGATGGTGACCATCGCCAGGGTTGATCCAGTATTCGAAAGCGACACACCAAAGTCGAACATCGGGTCAACGATCTGGCTGCTTTGCGTCGAGTAATAATTACAGCCGATGTAGCTGTCACCCAATGCAGCCGAACCACATGGTCCAGTACAAATCCCCGATTGTTGATCGCAGGTTGAGCCGTTGACCGTATCGCACACCTCTTCGAAATAACCCGAGCCATCAGGTTTGCAGGCTGTGGAAATCTCACCAGCGCAGGTGCCAGTGCCCGGTTCACATACAACACAACCGTTGGTTGGCGAACATGTTACCGCACAGGTTTCTTGTTCGACAAACGATCCATTGACGCAGGCTTTGAGCACGTTGCCTGCACACTGCTTTTCGCCCGGGCTACACGGTCCGCCGTCATTGTTGGTTCGCGCCGACGGCCCACATCCGCTAACTGCGATGAGCAGCAGCAACACACACGATAGATAACGCATACCTCGCTGGTAACACAGTTCCGGCTGGTCGCTAAACTATTTGGCTAAGAGTAGTCGATGACCTAAGTCGCCGCGTGATGGTCGCGGCCGTGGCCGAGCTGCAGCTAAGGTTCAGTGCCCGCCACCAGCGCTTGGTTCAATCGGCGTCGGTATCGTCGGTGCCGTCGATTTGCCTAACTCACCGCGCAGCCACGCTTGGTAGCCGCTGACATAGCCAAACATGCGCTCAGCGTGTTGCGGCAAGATGCGCGATACATCGACCAGTAATTTTGAAGAGCTTTTGCTGGCAATCTCGCATTGGGCTTTGAGATGCACCAGAAATCCGGCTTTGTCCGTCGGCATATTTTTGGTCACGGCTGCGAAAAATTCAATGGCAGCGAGTTGGTCAGCGTCGGTCGGCAAGGTTGGGCCGCCTGCATTGCTGCCGGCTTTCGCAGCGTTCGCGGCTTCGGATTTGGCCGCCGCCATAGTTTTTTGACCGTCGTCGGTCTTTTGCCAGGCATTTACGCGCGCTACTTGGCTAGCCTCGGCGGCAAAAGCTTGCAGCACTTCGTCGTCGGTAGGCGCGTATTTCGCTGCGAATGCCGGTGGCACTTTGTTGAGCGAAATCACGGCGTCGGCTAACTGGCCGCCAAACGTGGCTTCCATCATGGTCGCCGCTTCACGTCGCATGCGTTGCGCCAAGTACAGCGTTGCTTCGACTAACGCTGGGTCTTCGGACCGAGTTTCGATCAACGTGCGGGCCATCTTGAATAAGGCGTATCGTGCAGGTTGGGCATCGATCGGGCGCGCTGGCAAGGCCGGCATCGTGCCGCGCGCTTTGCTCCAATCGACTACGCCTTTGACGGCTAAACCGACGGTATCGGGCGAGCCTTTGTTCCACGCTGCAAGTGCTGCATCGAGTTCGGTTGAAGGCCCCGTCGCTGCACTCAAATCCGGAGGCACGATCGCCACAGATGGTGCAATCGGTGCGTTCAAGGTTGCACTGGTACCTGAACCAACTGGCGCCAGGTTGGTCGGCGCATTTTTTGCGGCCGGCTTAGGCTTGGCTTTGCATGCGGCTGTACCCAAGCTCAGCGGCAGCGCCACGCTCAACGCTAGTTTGGCAAACGTAGCGCGACTCACTTGCTTGCAACCAGTGGCGCAATAATTTGTTCAAGCGAACCTTCGGACAAGCCACCTTCGACGCGTTTGATTTGTTTGCCGGCTCGATTGTAGATAATGGTAGTTGGCAACGCTCGTTGTTGACCAAATGCACCATTGATATCTTGATTGACGCGAATAATTGGATACGTAAGGTTGTAGTCCGACGCAAAATTCAACAAGGTTTGGGCATCGGGGCTGTCGGTCATGACGCCCAAAAACAGCACGCCTTGGTCTTTGTATTTTTCATAGATCCGCGAAAACGCCGGAATCTCTTTTTGGCATGGGCCACACCACGTCGCCCAAAAATTCACGATGACCACTTTGCCAACCAAGGAACTTGGCGAGTACGCCTTGCCATCGATATCGACAAATTGCACGGCGGGTAGACATCCACTTGATGCGCTGTCACACGCCGCGGCAGCAGTGGGGATACCAACCGCACTTTTTTTGCCATCGCCACCTGAGGTCGATACGAACAACAACACCACTACCCCTACGGTAGCAGCGACAAAAAGACCGATTAACGTTTGAGTTCGCATAACTTCCTTAGGAGCGCCAGGACAGTAACGAGGGTTCTAGATCATCTGGAGGTACAAAGCCAAGCAGTTCCAGGCAGGTAGCAGTAACGTTGGCGATTCCAGGGGTTAATCCTGCAAGCCGGGCGCTGTCCAGACTGTAGCCGATGTCGGGCCCAGCTTCATGCAGCAAAAATGGCACGCGGTTGAGTGTATGGCTGGTTTTAGCGACTGGCACGCCGGTTTTTTTGTCGCGCGCCACTACGCCGGCTTTGTCGCGTTGAAACATCTCGTCGGCGTTGCCGTGGTCGGCCGTAACTAGCAGAATTCCTTGAAGTTCATCCACCGCACGGGCGAGGCGTGCCAATTGTAGATCGACAGCTTCAACCGCCATTACCGTCGCGTTCATCATGCCGGTGTGGCCGACCATGTCGCCGT
>JAYWHS010000133.1:0-5586 GCA_043777635.1 Kofleriaceae bacterium
CCAAAGGCCGGGCAAAAGCCTTTGCAGTTCTTGACCTTTGGGTCGAAGTTGTCGTCGCTGCACGCTTCAACCGCGACTGGAATCGCGGCCAGACTCGGGGGATCGGGAATCGACACTTTGGATAAGTCGAAGGCGATTGCGCCGCCACCGTCGGCAAAGGTAACCGCAAGTTTGTACTTGCCAGCGTCACCGCGATTCACTGCAAAGACTCGCACCAAATATTTACCCTTAGCGTTGTCGACTTTGCCGCGACGCACACGGGAGCTGCTACCGGCTTTGCCTTTTGACGATGCTACTTTGTAGTTCCAGGCGTCATATACTTCGAAGCCGAGCTGCAGGCCGGGTCGCGGTGGAGCCCAGGTCAGTTTGAGTTCCATGCTGCCGCGGCCACCTTCTGGCAACTCGATCTGCTTCCAGTCAACGCGGTCGCCGCCAGGATACGTGACGATTCCGCTGCTGCGGCCTTCGCCATTTTCTAGTTTGATTTCTTTGGCGCCTTTGACTTTGCCGTCGGACCCGGTGGCTTTGTCTTGAGCCACGGTGTGCGCGCATCCGGGTAAGGTTAACAGGACCACGAATGCAAGCGCTTTGAATATGGCGCGACCAAAGCGCTCACCGCCCGCCAAGCCCGCCGAATCCAATGCCAGCGCTTGACGACCTACATCGCCGCGTGATTTCCCAAACATGCCCAGATGTTACGCTAAGCATCTTGCGAGGGCAACCAGGACGGGCAGGCTGTGTTACTGCGAAATTATGACTTTGCCAGCGCCGATTTGATCGGGGGTGGCTTTGACAACACCTTTGCAGCTTCGATCGGTGCAATTACCGACCGTGAAGCCGCCGCTTTGCACCCCGACAACACGACCTTTCATGCCGGTACTCACGCCTTCAGATCGAGAAAAAGTGATCTCGGTGCCGTCCCCAACAACGATGACCTTTAACACCATCCCCGAGAAACTAGTCGATGCCGTTGGTGCGACAACAACAGGATCTTTTTTGGGTGGCGACGGCGGTCTCCGGCCGGTGTGAGCGATGACCTTCGGCCTGCGGTCCGCAGGGGTGTCGTCGGTCAATGGCACCTGCGGCAAGTCATCAATGAACTGCACACTGGCTGGAAAATCGGTCTTCATTTCGCCGGGCTTCGGCGTGAATGCCAGCTGAAGCTCGTATTCCGCGATGTCCATCCGGCCCTGCAAGTACATTTGAATCAAGTACCTGCCGGGTGCAGCGATCTCAACGGTACGTTTTTTGGTGGTCTCTTTGGCGTCTTCTTCTTCCAGATCGGCCTTGGCGATCACGCGATTGCCTGGGTCGAACACTTCCATGGCTAAGTCGAAGTCTTCGGCATCGGCCGGTGGGGTAATTTCTAACGCCAACGCTAATTCCCCTGCCGACGGCAACTGCACGGCATACCAACGGGCACGCTTGTACGTGCTGTAGTTCAGTTCACCGTCGATTTTGCCTTCAAATTTTTCATTGAGGGCAAGGTTTTTGGGTTTTTTCCAAGGCTTCGCTTTGGCGCTTTTATAGCCGCTATGCAACGGAATATCGCGACCACCGCAAGCGGCTAACAAAATGGAGGATAGTGCGACCAAGCGCGCAACGCTTTGAGCGTTCATGTGCGCAAGGCTACCACGTGCGGCATCCCGTCGCCTTGTTTGCATGGGCCGAGCGTGGCAGAAAGCTCTAAGATGTTGGGCAAAGCTGGTTTTTTTGTCGCCGCTGGACTCTCGCTCGCGGGCTGTAACCGCCCAGCTGCGGGCGGATCCCAGGATGGTGCGACGGTGTACGCATCGGTATGCGCCACATGCCACGGTGACCAGGGCCACCCCTCGGCTTCAATGGCTGCCCAGCTTGGGGTGCGGGACCTCACCGACCCGGCATTTCGCGCCCGTGTGACCGTGGCGCTGGTCGAGGCTCAAGTGCGCAAAGGCTCCGCCAATAAATTGATGCCAGCGTTCGCCGGTGCGCTAACCGACGCACAAATCGCTGCGGTTGCGGCGTGGGTGGTGGCCGGCATTCAAGCGACGCCAGTCCCTGTTGCGAAGTAGGCGAATGCGGACTCGCCTCAATGCCGCTCACATAAGGAGTCTTGGTAAAACCCTCAGTAATCGTGGGGGGCTTACTCGGGACTCGGGCCACGACCCCGCTTCCAGCGTTCGCTCGATTCGCTCCATTCATTGGCAACGGAGCGTTACCGACGCCGCACCAAGGCCGTGGTCATCGGCACTGGTATTAGCCTTTGACTGCGCCGGCGGTCATTCCGCCAACCAAAAACTTTTGTAACGCATAAAACAAGATCATAACCGGGATGCTGGTGACCAACGCGCCCGCCGCAAACAAGCCCCAGTCCGCCGAGTATTGATTGACGCTAGAGTTAATCAGGACGGGCAGGGTGAACTTGTGCTCGTCGGTCAAGAACGTCGAAGCCATGATGAATTCGTTCCACGCGGTCATAAATGAAAACAGCGCGGTCACCGCAATGCCGGGGCGCGCGAGCGGTAACATGATGCGCCAAAAAATCACCCATGATGATGCGCCATCGATACGTGCTGATTCTTCGAGCTCTTTGGGTAACGTGTCGAAATAACCTTTGAGCGTCCACACACAAAACGGAATCGCGGTGGTGGCGTACACCAAGACTAGGCCGACCAGCGAATTGAGCAGATGCAAGCGATCCAAGATGACGTAGAGCGGCATCAGCAACAGCGTTGCTGGAAACATTTGAACAGCGAGAAAACCGGCTAAGCCCATGCGCCGGCCTGGGAACCGATAGCGCGACAGCGCGTATGCGGCGGTGCACGAAATCACCACCCCGACCAAGGTTGTGAGCCCCGCAGCGATGAGCGAATTGCCAGCGTGTCGGAGGAATAACAAATCGCCGCCAGCGGAGTGCCGCGTGACTAAATCGCGCATGTGATCAAGCGTGAAGTGGGTTGGAATCGGCGATGCCGACAGTGCAAATTGCCGGCCTGGTTCGAAGGCTTTTTTGACGACCAGCAATACTGGGTACAACACAACCGCCGTTGCCAGCAGCGCGATCATGTGCGACCCGATGCGCCACCAAAGTTTGGTGCCGCGAGTCATAGTGCTTCCTCACGTCGCAACACTCGGCCACGGACAAACGTCCACAGCATTAACAAGCCGAAGATCAAAGTCGCGTACGCAGCTGCCATGCCGTAGTGTTCGCCGCGTTCAAAGGCCCAACGATACGCGTCGGTAACCAAGATGTTGGTTGAGCCACCCGGTGCACCATCGGAGACCAAATAAATTACGCTGAACATGTTGAACGTCCAAATCGAGCCTAAGGCGATGGCTGGACCCAACGCGGGGCGCAAGTGCGGCAAGGTAATATGCACAAACCGCTGCCACGGTGTCGCGCCATCGACGGCGGCTGCTTCGTAGAGGTCGGAGGGGATGGACTGTAACGCGCCGATGGCGACGACCATCATGAATGGAAAGCCGAGCCAGGTGTTGGTTGCCACGTTGGCAAAAAATGCCGTCGACCACGATGCAAACCATGACACCCGATCCAAGCCACAAGCGTGCAGCAATGAGTTGATGGCACCATATTCGCCGGCAAACATGCCTTTCCAAATCAACGCGGTGATGTAATTGGGAATCGCCCACGGTAAAATCAGCAGCATGCGATAGGCTTTTTTGCCGCGCATCCAGCGCTGCGACAGAATCATCGCTAGGCCCACGCCCACGCCGACCGCAAGAAACACATTCACTGCAGTCCACAATACCGTTACGCCGAGGATGAACCAGAAATTGAGCGGGTCGTTGAGTGGGTGGCCGCCACCCGATAAAATACGTACGAAGTTATCGATGCCAACAAAATGCCAGGTGCCATGCGCATGGTCGAAAAAGCCCAGGCCGATGCCAATGGCGAAAGGCACTACCACCAACACGAGCATGGCAATGCCGGCCGGCGCGACAAACCGATAGGCGACGCGATGCGTGCGCATGGCATTGCTCCACCGGTGGGTGATGCCCACCGCGTGCAACACCGCAACCACGGCACCTAGCCCAGCGATGGCGCTGGCCGCAGCCCACTGATGATTACCAAGTAACGGCATCGCGATGACTGCAACGCTGGCGGCGAGCAACCACGCTCGGCTGGCGCGCGGTAACAATGCGCCGGCCGCAGCCAACAGCGCACCCAGCACGATGACGCCGAGTAATTGTAGAATGGGAAAACTACCCAGTCGACCGGGTGAGGTCATCGCGACGGCGACATCTTCGGTGCCAGCGACGCGCGATGTCGCCAGTGCCCGACCGGTATCGTCGTCGAGCAAGCGCGCGAAGTTGCCGGCGCGCAGCGTGGTGCCAGCGGCGTCGTACAATATTTTGTCATCTAATGATGCGTTGGCTTGTCCGCCGAGAATTCGATTTGCCTGCGCCGGGATGGTGCGCCGTGGCGCATATTCGGTGGCGCCTGCAGCGCTGCGAACCACCACAACATGGACATCAGCGGGCATTGCGCCATGGGTGTCAAACAACGTAATCGCATTGCGTGCCAAGCCAATTTGCTCATCGCGCAACGCATTTTGTCGTGCGCCTATCAACGCACCACTGGCGATCAACACAGCGATCACCGCGGCACCGACGAAGTCCCGCATAGGCGATCGGTGCGTCATGGCTTGACCTGGTTGGCGTCATGAGCCGCATAGCCTGCGACTTCACGTTCAATATTGCGTAAGGCTTTGGCTGGCTCGACGCTGCCCGAAAGAATTTCGGCAAGTGCGGTTTTGTACGGGGTCCAAATCATCCGCATGGTTGGTGATTTCGGCATCGGTAACGCGTTGGCCAATTGCGCTTGAAATACCGCGAGCACTGGGTCGCGGGCGACATCGGGGTCGAGGTAGGCGCGCTTATTGGGGACGATTTGCCGCGCCAACTTGGCCCGAGCAATGGCCGATTCGTCGTCGGTTAGCTCAGTCATTGCAACAAACGCCGCGGCTTTATGACGGCCACGGCTCGACATGACCAACGCATCGGCACCCAAAAACGGCAAAAGCGGTGTCGCTGGCTTACCGGGGATGTCGATGCTTGGCATGGTGGCAATGCTCCACTTGACGCCGGGCGCGATGTCGCCGACAAACCATGGCCCCGAAAATACTGCATAGACTTTGCCGTTGTTAAACAAACTCGCCATGCCTGGGCCGTCGAGGTTTTGCGGCACGGTGTGGCTGGTGACCAGTTCACGGGCATACTCGGCGGCGTGCACAGCATCGACTGAATCGATCACAAGTTGATCGTTTTGATCGAGGGCACGACCACCAAAGGCGTGCAGAATTGGGGCGTGGCCGTACAAGTCAGCGTTGACGTAGCCAAGCGGATATTCGCCTAGCGGTTGTGCGCTTGCAGCCATGCTGCGCAGCTCGGTTACGTTGCGCGGCGCAGTCTTAAAATGATCGGTCAGGTAAAACATGGCTTCGGTTTTGACCGCGACCGGCAAGGCCCACAGCGATCCCCGTGCCACCATCGCGCGCAACGCGGCAGGTTCAAAGCGTTCGACCAACGTGTCGTCGATCCAGAACTCAAGCGGTTCGATAGTGCCCGCGCTGACCCAATCGCCGA
>JAYWHS010000134.1:0-5572 GCA_043777635.1 Kofleriaceae bacterium
GGCCAACTTGCAACAGGCTGTTCCGATCTTTGCCGTGCATTCTTGTGCCAAACCCAGTCAAGATAGGGGGGATATAACGCCTAAGGCTGTTGACCGTGCGCCTACGCACAGCCATGATCAGGAGCCGTGTCCTCCATTGTCGCAGCCGCTGTAACTGATGTGGGTAAAGTGCGCGAGCACAATGAAGATAACCACTTTATTGATGCCGAAGCCGGTGTGTTCATTGTGTGTGACGGCATGGGCGGCCACGCAGCAGGTGAAGTGGCAAGTACGATTGCGGTGACTGAAGTGCGTGCGCGTTGGTGCAGTGATGCCATGGAGAATACGATTTCGATTTGGCTCAATAAGCCGAGCCCGGAATCGCGGCTTACGCTGATGGGTGCATTGCAAACCTCAGTTGCTGATGCCCACGCCGCGATCGTTGCTGAAGCTCGGCGCGATCCAAAAAAGAAAGGCATGGGCACAACGATTGTTGCCGTGCGGGTGATTGGTGGCGATGCATTTTTTGCCCACGCTGGTGACTCGCGCGGGTATCTGGTGCGTGATGGCATCGCCATGCAAGTCACCGAAGATCACACACTGCTGGCACGGCTGATGGCCGCCGGTATTGACGTTGATACAACCGGCGATGGCGCGCGTTTCCGCAGCATGCTGACTAATGCACTTGGCATCGGCGAAGAATGTCGGGTTTCGACGTTCGTGCTGCCGCTTGCTGACGGCGATCGATTTTTGCTGTGTTCCGACGGCATTAGCGAATATTTGCCGGAAAAAGAAATCGGCGAAGTGTTGACGTTGCAAGCATCACCGGCCCGGGCAGCGCAAAAGCTGGTAGATCTTGCGCTGGAACGCGGCGGTGCTGATAATGCAACCGCAGTTGTTGTGCGTGTACTTGAAGCCGGTCAGAGCGTGTCGTCGGCTGCCATGCGTTCGGCGGATGCGTCGGCGATCGCAGCGTGTCCATGGCTTGCCGATCTGACCCCGCAGCAGCGGCTACGTGCAACTAAGATTGCAATTTCTCGCGATTTTGCAGCGCAGGATACCATGCCTGCGATTGCGCTCAATGACCGGGTGGCGTGGCTGCTCCTCGACGGTGCCGTTGAAATTGAAGGCGAAGTGTTTGGCCGTGGCGCGCTATTGTACTGTGCGATGCTGACCGAAGATCCGCCGCTGCTATTGCGCACCGAATTGGCGCTGGTCACCAGTGAGGTTCGAGCGCTGGCGTTCCGCGCGGATGATTTTTTTGAATTGTGTCTGGAAGATCCAGAGTTGGCTGAGTTGCTCCGAACTCGCCTAGATGATTTGTTGGCGTTGCAAAAGTTGCGCACCCGAGCCCGGGCAGGCACGGTTGTGAGTGAGGTGACCGATGCGCCAAGCGATGCGGTCGATGCGGTCAATGAGTTCGTTACCGAGGAAACTTCGCTGGGCGGCACCATGACAATTAAACGCGCGCCCACGGTGCTCGAAAGTCACGTTGCAGTGGAAGTTGAACAAGCTGCGAAAGCAATGCCGGCTGAAGGTGGCAGCGACGGTGAAAGTGACGGTGAAGTAACGCAACTTGGCGGTTTACCGAAGCCGCCCGCGCCAGCCATCAAGGCCAAGACCAAAGAGCCGAGCTAGCGCGCTGGCGCGGTTCGACGGTGCGGTTATGGGCGGTTGTATTCTTGGAGATCAATTTCAACACTGCCGAGTTCTGTCTCTGCGGTAACGCGCAGTGGCACCCGATCGCCATCGTCTGATATCCAGACGCTGAACGTGCGCCCAGGCGGGCCGGTATCTACACTAAGGTCGCCGCGGGCGCGGTACGCTTTGCCGTTGAGTCGTTGGGCTTTGCGGTTGCCTAACGCTGTGCCGACGACTTCGGCGTTGGCGGCGGTGAGGTCGATGCGCCATAACCGTCGGCCACCTATAATGAAAACCGAGCGTTGTGCACCTAGTTGCGGTCGCCAGTGCCGCAAATCTGCCATCGCGGAATGGGCATCGTGCACCGGGCGGCCTTGGAAGTTGAAGGAAATGGGTTTTGGCGCAAGGTCTTCCGGCTTTTGATACAGGACCTCCGCGCCAGTCGCCGAAAACGTAGCATTCGCAGTGTAGCTTTTTTTGCCTTGGACGACCGACATGGCCAACGCCAGAGGCTGACCAGTGGCGATGGCAATGCTGGTGGTAGCGTCGTCGATAAATGTGGTCACGAGCGCTGCTGCACCACTGGCGTTGATCCGTGAATGCACGGAAATTCGCGCAGGTTGCACGGAGGTATCAATTTCACCGACGACGAGCGCTGCTTCGCCTACTTCAATTCCAGCGAGCTTGACCAAGAAGGTCATGGATTCACCCGGGAATAACCCAAGCGCATCATTGCCACTCGGCTCGATTGCCGTGGGCGTGACTGGGCCCGACGGACCGGTGCTTTCGGTCCCGCCGCAACCGAGTGCTGAAAGTGCAATCGCAACCAGCGAAGCAATGTGTCTGATCGCCATAGTTACAGCATATGACGCATCGGCGGTGTTAGCATTCAAATCCTGTGAACCAACAGCCCGCCGTGACCAAGTTAGCAATTTCCCTAGGCGACCCAGCAGGTATCGGCCCAGAAATTGTCGTCGCAACGCTGACCGCGAATCCACGTTGGTGCGCAAATGCGGTGGTATTTGGAGATCTTGGCCCGTTGCGCCAAGCGGCGCAGGTGTTGGGCTGCGCGATGCCGGAAGTTGAAATTCGACCAAGCGTTGACACGGTGGGCGCAAGTGTGAGGTTGGGACAGCCGAGTGAAACGTCAGGCGCCGCCGCAGTTGCGTACTTGGAGGCGGCGACCAATGCCGTACTGGCCGGTGAGTGCGAGGCGTTAGTTACCGCCCCACTTTCTAAGCTATGGACGCAGCGCGCCGGCTTTGGGTTTCCCGGCCATACTGAGTTTCTCGCTGAGCGTTGCGGCACAACGGATGTGGTGATGATGTTTGCCGGACCACGGCTCAAAGTCGCGCTTGCGACGGTGCACTGTGCACTGGCCGAGGTGCCCGCGCGTCTCACCGTGCAGCGTTTGACCCGGGTACTTGAATTATTCGATCAAGCGTTGCAGCGTGACTTTGGGATGCCCATGCCGCGGATCGCCGTAGTTGGCCTCAATCCCCACGCTGGCGAGCAAGGCCTGTTAGGCAAAGAAGAGCAATTGGTTATCGAGCCCGCCATGGCTGCGGCCAAGATTAGCGGCACGTTAGTCGGCCCGTGGGTGCCAGACGCTGCATTTCGTATGGCCCTCGATGGTGCCGCCGATGCAGTCGTTGCGATGTATCACGACCAAGGTCTCATCCCGGTTAAGCTCATCGACTTTGATGATGCAGTGAATGTAACGATTGGGTTGCCGATCGTACGGACCTCGCCGGATCATGGCACGGCATTCGATATTGCCGGGCAAGGTAAGGCGCGCGCTACCTCGATGATCGCCGCAGTTCGGTTGGCGCAACGTATGGTGCTGGCTCGCCGCGCTCACGGTTGATTGCGGCAGGGCGAATCGTTGGAAGGGAAGGTGAGCACTTGGCACGCAGAGGCTCGGGTGCGCCCGAGCTTGAGCGAGTTCGCTATGGCTGGCCGTGCGGCAGCGCAGGTTTGTGAACGTACGCAGCCCGAGGCGCCGCCGTCGCGTTGAGGGATGGAGCGTAGTTGATAGCAAAGCTTGGCGTCGACGAAAGGTTGGTGGGTGAATGCGAGACTTGAATTGGCGATAGTTGCAGGGCGACCTACGGCAGGGCGAATTGCGGCGACTTGTCGTCGCAAGAGGGACCGGGCAAGACCGGGCAAGGTCCTACTACGTACCCGCGCGAGGAACGCGTGGCAGGGTGAATGCGGGCAAGGTCCTACCACGTACCCGCGCGAGGAACGCGTGGCAGGGTGAATGCGGGCGAGGGACCGGGCAAGGTCCCTATCTATCGCTCAATACAATGCTTTGAGTGCAGCGACGTCAGCGACGATCATGCGGCGACCTTCGGTGTCGATAATGCGTTGCCGCTTAAATTGCGACAACGTGAGCGAAACTGTTTCGCGGGTCGCGCCGATCATGTTGGCCATTTCTTGATGGGTGATCTTGAGCGATAGCATGGTGCCACGAGAATCTTCCACTCCATATTGTTCGGCCAGCGCGAGCAAGAGTTCAGCCAGCTTGGCCCCAACATCGCGGAAGATGAGGGACTCAAGTTTAGCTTCAAGGTCGCGTCGTCGGGTCACCACAATTCTGGTGATGCCGAGCGCCAACTGTGGATACGCGATGCAAATATCTTCGAAGTCGCGGCGCTGGCATTCTGAAACAATCGCATTGTCGACGGTTTCGGCCATTTCAGCCCGAGGGGCCGCATCGGCAAGACAGTTCTCGCCGAAAATCTCGGTTGGGCCGCAGTACGCAAGAGTCAATGATTTGCCATCCCGCGTAACTTTGGAAATCTTGATTCGGCCGCCATGCACTAAAAACAGCGATTCACTTGCGTCGCCAGGCAGATAAAAAACATCTTTGCGACGCGATTCACGCAGGGTGATTTTCTCTGCCCATTGCGTAAGCGCGACCGCTGGCACGCTTGCCACCAACGGCATCTTGCGCAGATACCAAAGTATCTTCTTGCTATCGCTCACCCCACGGACTGTAGCAAAGCCAGCGAGTTTACTGGTCTTTAGTCGCTAGTTTGTGCAGTTGCCGCCGATCGCGGCCACCTGATCAGTACAATACCGAACAATGCAGTCGCGCTAGCAACTCCGGTACTCAATGTGGGATGGCTTGCGCAATAATGAGAAAGCCATCGCAGCTCGTGGCGCGATAGCAAAATGCCGATGATGTTGTTAAGTAGATGGGCCCACATCGCCGGTGCAATGCTGTTGCTTTGCAGGGTGACGAACCCCAACACAATCCCGAGTACCAGCGTCGACACAGCCTGGGCCCAGGACACATGAAACGCAGCAAAGCCGACGCTGACCACGACCACGGCGACGGGCCCAGGCCAACGACTGACACAATGTCGCAACCAAAATCCTCGAAACCAAAGTTCTTCGCAAATCGCCGGTAGCAGCGCAACGCACAGCAGACTTGGAAGTAATGGCGGGTCAATAACTACTGCGTTTAGTGATGGATTGTCGGTCGGCAACCCAACCTGATGCGCCATCAACATCGTTAGTCGGTAATTGACTAACCACATCGACAGGCCAATCGCTGTTGCTGCGACGCCGTCCCGGGCGCTCGGGCGGTGCAAAAATAACCCGTCACGCCAATGCTGTGGTCCCAGTGTCACGATGGCCGCAAGCAGCACGACGAGCAGGCCGGCAATTTCAGCGGACGCAAGGCCGGCAAGCGGGGTGGCGACCACGCTACCCACCGTCACGAAGGCACAAAATGCAGCGAGCGAAATTGCCGTGCCCCGTGCAGGTGATAATTGCGCGTGATAGTGTTTTACAGTGCGGGCTGTCATTGCATTCATCGCCGGTTCAGCGCTCGGCGCCGGTGCAATGTACCTTGGACTCAAGCAGCCGTGGCGAACTACCGCGCCCAGCGTTGTAACTACTGTCGATGCCCCGCTCGCGCCGATCGATGGTGCGACGACAA
>JAYWHS010000135.1:0-1685 GCA_043777635.1 Kofleriaceae bacterium
GCCGTGCTTGATTTGGTGGTTGGGCATCGGCTGATGGAAGCTTATCCGCAACTGCACGAAGGTGAACTCAGCGTCACCCGGGCCCAAGTCGTCAGCGAAGCCGGCCTGTCCGACGTGGCGATTTCGCTTGGGCTGGGGCAGTTTTTACAGCTTGGCAAAGGCGAAGAACGTTCGGGCGGCCGAATCAAACCGTCGATTCTAGCTGATGTTTTTGAAGCGATCGTAGCAGCGGTGTATCTCGACGGCGGTTTGCCGGCAGCTTGGACTTTGATCGGCAGGTTGTTGGCCAAGCGTATCGAACAAGTTGAATTTAAGGGTTTTTCTGATTTTAAGACCCGGTTGCAAGAAACTGCGCAAGCACGGCTCAAAGCCACGCCGCTGTATCGGGTGGTCGAAGAAGCCGGGCCGGATCACGACAAGACGTTTGCCGTCGTGGTTTCAATCGGTGACAAAGAATGGGGCCGCGCCATCGGGCGTTCCAAAAAAGAAGCCGAGCAGCAAGCTGCGGCAGCGGCACATTTTCGCTTGGAATCTGAAGACGTCAATTCGCAAGAGTCGTAGCGAGGCCGCAGCGGTCGCCGATAGTTAGTCGCCGCGCAACGGTTCAAGGAACACCCCGTCGACAAAGCGTGGGTCGATACGCGCTTCTCTTACATCACCGAGAATTTCGGCAATTTCAAGCAGCCAGCCGTCAACCGCGCCTGCGACCTGGGCCGGCGCGGCAGCTGCACCAGCGTGGCGCAACTGCGCAGCAATGTGTTCGTGTAGTTCGAGTCGAACGGCGGCGTCCCAGCGACCGCCGACTAATGCGGTCGAACGCAGCTGCAACACGTCTGCGGTACTCAGCGGTGCGGCTGAAAAGGTTGCCGAAACCGCAAGCCGACACAGCGCGGTGCGAACAAAGTGTTCAAGGCTCGGTCGGGGCTCAGGGCCTGCTGCGATCGCCGCCGGATCTAAGCCAAGCCGTTCGAGCAACGCGATCACCATGGTGACGCGGGCTAACACCTCGGCTAACAAACGAATGTCAGCAGCGGTCTCGATCGGTCGTAGGCCCGGCCGAGGCGGATTTTCCACGGCGCGCGGGAACAACGGCCGTTGTGCGCCGATGGCGGCGACAACTTCGCGACCTGGGCTGGCCAGCGCGCCGGCTCGCGAGGTCAAGACGGTGGCTAACCGGCCGAGTCGCCGTGTCAGCGTGAACCCGACCCGAAATAAGCGCAACGCGCCGATCGAGCGCAGCCCCGCGGCACCGCGATCGACATCACCGCGGCTAATTGATTCGAGCCCGAGTGACATGGTTGCGGTTGCGTACAGCGCGCCACGGCGCATCACTTCAATTTGTCCGGGCTTGGCGCGGCCCGCTGCCAACACTCGATTGACCAACACCATGATCGAATTTTGCACCCGTTCCACTTCACTGTCGGATTCGAGTCGGGCTAGCGCTGCTGCAAGGAAATTCCGACCCAGCATTTCTTCAACAATGGGCGCGGGCAGGGCGCTTGGCGTGGCATCAAGTAAGGCATCTTGCGAGCCTTCGCCGATGGTGACGTCGTTGAGTTCAAGCGGTTTGAACAAGTCCAGTGCATCATAAAAATCGACGTAGCCAATATCGGCCAAGCGACCCGAACGCCAGCGGTAGCTCATTTCTTCGAGCTCGGCGGCTGGTTCTGAACGCGCGCTCATAA
>JAYWHS010000136.1:0-1684 GCA_043777635.1 Kofleriaceae bacterium
TTGCGGTAATTTTGCAGCACCCCATAGCCGCCCGAAAAAACTTCACCGGTGGCGGCCACCCAGGCTGCGATCACTTCGAATTGCGGAGGACTCGGTACCCGATGCCAAAAGTAGGGATTCAACTTGGCAAGTTTGCCACCCGGCCCGGTGACCAACACATACCCGTTACCGCTGGCGGCACCACGGGTCACGTACGGCAATTCAACAATCAGTTGCGACCAGCGTTGACCGTCCCATCGAAACCCAACATAGCCAGCGACTGCCAATAACAAACCGTTATCAACCGCAAGACTGACCCGGCCATTGCTGGCCATCGGTGTTGCGACAAACGTGCCGTTAACCCTACGAAATACTTGGCCGCTGCTACCAGCGCACCACAAGGTGCCTTGTTCGTCGAAGATGAGTTGCCGCACCGCAAAACCTAACGAAGCGCGCAGCGTCCACTGCGTACCATCAAAATGCAACAGCTGGCCGGTGGCCGAACCGGCCCAGATGTCGGACGGCCCGGTGCCTTGCACGGCGTAGATCCGCTCGGTACCTGGCGGCAGTAGCATCGGTTGCCACGTCACCCCGTCGTACTTCACGATCACGCCAGGTTGATCGCGGTCGCCGCCACCTGCAACGACAAACGTTGAAGCTGCCGCGTACACCGTGCGTAGACGCACCAGCGTATTGGACTGCATGGCGCTAGCATTTTGGCCATCATAGTGCGTGATTTTTCCGCTGCGACCGACGAAGAATGCATTTTGCGCCGACGTTCCACTGACCGCCATGGCTTCGCTAATTTGCGGCAATAACGTTACCGTATCGCCGGTTAGCTTGACCGATTGTTCAAGGCCGGCAATATATGCGCCGCCGGGAAACGTCCACCCGCTGTTCAATTTCCCAGTCGACCTAGTTGGTAACAACGTCCAATCGGTACTGCCACAATCATCAAAAATCGGCGTACACACCGTTGAACACACAGTATTGCCGAATTCAAAACCGAATTGCGTGCAGCTACCTGCACTCACACCGTCACATTGTTCGCGGCCATTCACGATGCCGTCACCACATCGCTCACAACTCGCAATGTCATACCGACACGTACCGCTACAGGCCAATGTGCCGCCCGACAAGCCAATGGCTTGACAGGTCGCGCCGGCGAGGTCGGTAGCGTCGCAGTCTTCTAAGCCGTTTTTGATCCCATCACCACACTCTCGATTTTGACAAGCGAGCGTGCACTCGGCAGTTGGTTCAGCGGAATTGGGGCCGGTGCAGCGTGGATTTTGAGTTGCGCTATCCGTCCCACAATCGCAGCCTTCGGCATCGTCTACGATACCGTTGCCGCATTGTTCGGTCGACATGCAGTCGCTAGTGCAGCCATCACCCGATCGGCGATTACCATCATCACAACGTTCGCCGATTTCAAGTTCGCCGTTACCGCACACTTGCACTGCGCAACTGCCATTCACACAAACACCACTCGCACCGGCGACCACACATTCACTGGCGGCCGGCAAACCCTCGCACGCCGCAATGGCCACGCTGTTGACACACTGACCAGCCACACACACATCACCGACCGGACAAAGCCGGTCGCCACACAATGTCAGCTTAGAGGAGGGGCAGCCGGTGGCAACCAACAGGATCAACGCAATAAACCAACCACGCATTGGTTACGCGCTAACGCTTCTCACAAAAA
>JAYWHS010000137.1:0-1681 GCA_043777635.1 Kofleriaceae bacterium
GGTCGCACGCCCAACATCGCTGAATTGGCTGGTAACGCCCAACAACAAGAAGCTACGCGGTTAGATTTGGCGCGAATTTTTGCGACCAGAAGCCTTGAAGATTGGATGGCCATTCTTGCGGCACACGACTGTTGTGTGGAGCCAGTCCTTGAACCAAACGAACTGGTTGCGCACCCGTTGCATCAAGCGCGGGAGGTATTCTTCAGCATTGATGGCGGTGAAGGCGTCGGCCCGATCCGTCAAGTGCGCACGCCGTTGGGTACGCCGAGCAACGCTGGCGCACCGCCTCGGTTAGGCCAGCACAGCGCGGAGGTGCTGCGCGACTACGGCATTTCGGTCGAGCCATAGGAGTTGCAATCAACAGCGACGCTGATCAATATTCGACACCTAATTCTTGAGCTAGCGAAACAAACGAGTCACGCGCTACCACCACATGGTCGACCAGGGGGATGCCAATGATGGCGGCAGCCTCACGCAATCGCCGTGTAAGCAGAATATCTTCGGGGCTCGGCGTTGGGTCACCTGACGGATGATTGTGGGCGATGACACCCGCTGCGGCCGCGACCCGAATCAACGGCCTGAATATTTCGCGCGGAAATACCTCCACGCTCATAACCGAACCGCGCGCCACTTCAAAATCGGCGATCAGTTGGCCGCGTGCATCGATGGCGATGACGAAGAATACTTCTTGGCGCAAGTTCACGATCCTGGCACGCAATAACGCGAAGACATCGTCGGCCGATTGGATACGGCGGGGCGGTGGAGCGTCAAGCCAGACTCGTCGTGCCAATTCAAACGCTGCCGTAATGCGAGCGGCGCGCATAAACCCGACACCAGGGATTTCAGCGAGTTCAGGGGGGCCCGCGCTGGCGAGCCCGTGCAAGCTGCCGACGTGGGCAATAAGCTCCGATGCTACATGCCGCGATGGCCGACCGGGAGTTCCAGCGCCTAGCAGTAGCCCTAACAATTCGTCGTCGGCAACGGCGGTTGCTTGCAGCGCCCATAAGCGTTCGGCTGGCCGCGTGGCCGCAGCTAACACATCACTGGCGGAGGGCCGGGGTAGAGTAGGTCGAAGCGCGGCTGACACAGACCTAAGCCTGTGCAGCATGCATGCCAGGTTGGTATCGTCCTGGCCAATCAGCAAGTTACCGAATCAACTGCGAATTTTCTAATCGTTGTGTCGGCTCGGTAACGTTGTCTGTCCGCTTTTGTCCGGTATCCGGACGTTTTGTCCGGTTTCGTCCGGTAGCGGGACAGCGCTTGCGTCAGTGAGAAAGTACTATTGATAGCCTAGCTGGATGTTGGCGCCATTTTGATTAAACGGATCCGCAGGAAATCCAGCGGGTGCGAACCAACCGCAATAGCCACCGCCTTTGAGCGCCACTTTTTGTTGCGCACTTGTGACCACCACATTGTCATTGACGATGCCTGCTTGCGCACCACCTGATGCAAACTGCGACGTGACATGAAACTTGCTGCCGGTAAGGTTAATCCGCGCACGGCCACTACTGTCGTCGTTCCTTACGCAACTCATGGCCACGCCTAGTGGCATAGCTGTGACCGCGGTCCCGCTGTCGCTGTGCGTGAGTGAACCGGTTGAGGTTGCAAAACTTTGGTCTGACGCGTTGAGTGCGAGCGTGACCGGATCGATGCGAACTTTTTGATACGTTGTGGTCACCGT
>JAYWHS010000138.1:0-1678 GCA_043777635.1 Kofleriaceae bacterium
CTGTAAATCTCTGCTGATAACTAATAAATTGTCTGCCGGAATGCTTCGCCCTCCGCCCTTGCAAAAATCAGAGTTATGATTTTCCCGGCAACGTGCGCGAACTCGAAAACATTATTGAGCGCGCCATTGCCTTGTCGCCTTCGGATTTGATTGGCGTTGCCGACTTGCCCAACCTCAAGCCGCCGCGGCCGGTGGTCGCCAGCAGCGCCGTGGACATTCCACCCGATGGTGTCGACCTCGATCGTTTGGTTGCCGACTTTGAGCGGCTGTGGGTCAGCAAAGCCTTGGAGCAAGCTAGTGGTGTGCGCAAGCGAGCAGCGAACCTACTTGGTATTACCTTTCGCTCCATGCGTTACCGCTTGGCCAAGCTGGGCTTGGAAAAACCTGAAGACGGCGAGGGCGATAATGACGGCGAGGCCGGCAGTGGTTTGAGCAGTAGCGGCGAGTGAGTGCGTCGTAACAACTTCGCTTCACGGTTGTGGGCGACTTGTCGCTCAGGCTGTCGAAACGTGGCGTGTTAGCGTTAACCGGGACGTTGCGTAGGTGAAATCCTGAGAGGATGTTTCAGCTGCACGTAGGCCTGTGCCACGGTGGAACACCGTGTGGGCTGGGTGCTCGAGATTGAATCATTTTTTGTTCAATCAGGCGGACAGGATCAAATTTGGGCGGAGCAAAAGCCAAAAATTGTCACTTTGCAGTGGATGGCAAAGCGTTACAGCGTCGCCCGAGACGCTAGGGCCGGTTTTGTAGCTGGCACGCTGCGTGCTTATATCTTAGTTCATCGAAGAGAAGATTTCTTCTCGAAAAACAGCCGGGCACGCGCAAACCCGGGCGAGGATTATTTTCGATTCTCGGGTCGCGCAAACAACAATTTCCAGGGGGACATTAGATGGCACGTATACTCAAAAACGCGAAACAAAAAGGCTTTACGCTCATTGAACTTATGATCGTGGTTGCGATTATCGGCATTTTGGCCGCTGTCGCGATTCCGGCCTTCATGGACTACATGAAGAAGGGCAAGCAGTCGGAAGCCCAATTGCAGCTCAACAAGATCATGAAGAATGCGAAGGCCGCGTACAACACGGACTCGACCTATTCGACCCAAGTAGCACCGACCACACCAACAGCAACTTGTTGTACGCAAAACTTTGACAGCAAGAAAAAATGTCCTGCAATTGCGGCCGAGTGGCAAACGCCTGCGTGGCAATCGATTGACTTCCAAGTCGATGATCCATTTTACTTTCAGTACGCCTACACAGGCACGGCTACTGGCGCAGATTACGTGGCGACCGCCACTGGCGATCTTGACTGTGACGGCCAACCAATCGTCTATACGATGACCGGCGCTTCACTAGGTGGTAACCCTTCGTTTATCCTCACGGCCCCAGCGCCAAACTCGGATTAATCCGAATCGGTTAGCTTGAGCATAACTACCGCCTTCGGGCGGTTTTTGCGTTTTCGGCCTTTTGCGAGCGAGCGGTTTGCAAGCAAGCATGTCGAGGCATCCGATCCAACCCGCTGCGACTTGTCACCACTTGCTGACACAACGTGACACAAAGTTGCAAAAGTTCCGGGGTTTGCCCCCAAGGGCTAGGCATGTGCGAGAGTCCTATCCAACACATCTAATGTTGGGGGCCTCGATGCGATACGGTTTACGTCAGGTATTGGTGATGAGTGC
>JAYWHS010000139.1:0-1678 GCA_043777635.1 Kofleriaceae bacterium
CGGTGCTATTGATCAGTGATCTAAGGTCTTCAGCGCCAGTACCAGTGTAATGCAGGTGCGCGATAGCCGGCAATTCAGCGTGAGCGTGTGCCATGTGCACATAGATTTGATTACGATTGGCCCAATCGATCACTATTGACGTATGGGCTAGTTGTGGCATCACCACCAAGCGCGCGCCGGCTGGAATGTCAATCACACCGCAAGCCGGCAACTCAAGACTACGTCGCGGTTCCACGGCAAGGCGCGCATCGTCGCTCCACTGCCGGCGGAGAAATTGTAGTCGCGCAACACCAGGGATGACTTGCAGATTCGCCACGGCGCGTACCATATCGTGACCGTTACATAAAGCCCACCTAGCGAAACGAAATACGAGCCGGCACCAGCCTCAAAAACGTGCCAAATAGTGTCCGGCCTGCGGACAGAATGTCCAACTACCGGACACTTGCTGCAGCGAATGAAAACAGCGATCAAATCAAATACGATTTCTCGCGGCGATTTCTGATTAATCGCAGATAAGCAAAGGATGGGAATACCTCGCCAAGTTTTGCCTGGTCGCTTTTACACCTTGACGCGGCGCTGCGTGAACCGCATGTTTTTACTGCGGCCCGACGAGCAGACCAAAAATAATTACTTGTATTGCCTGATTTTGGCGGCGATTCGTTTCAATGTTGCGATCATCGCAACCTGCGCCGTTTCAAAGCATCACCACACCAACCTGCTGGATCGTGATGGCCGGCTGCCGGAGTTTGTGCATTACTTTCATGCGTTGTTAGCGCGCTGCCAAAATTGTTATCGTGGCCGCTGGGAAAACTTCTGGGCAATTGGTGGGCCGTCGGCCGTCGAGCTAGTGGACCCAGGCGATATCGAGCGCGCCGTGGTGTACACGCTGACTAACCCGGTGAAGGATTTTCTCGTTGAAGAAGTGACGCAGTGGCCGGGCGTCAACAGTTGGAGCGCCTTGCGCGCCGACCGCACATTAACTGCAACGCGGCCGCGCCACTTTTTTCGCAAGCGCATGTCGGCGCGGGTGGAGTTGAAGATGACGGTGCCCGCGGAAGCCGGCGTTGGCAGCCATGATGAATTTGTCGAGCGGGTTGGTGCGCAGATCGCCATTGTGGAAGAGGCGTGTCGCCACGAGCGCAACACCACCGGTCGACGCATCCTCGGCCGTCGAGCCGTCTTGCAGCAATCGCCGTTTGATTCGCCGAACTCGGCGGCACCGCGCCGGCAACTTTCACCACGGGTCAAATGTGCCGACAAAGTGCGGCGCATTGAACCCCTCGCCCGCAACCGAGCGTTCGTCGCTGCCCATCGCGAAGCTCGCCTCGCTTGGATTGCTGGCAAACCGCACGCCTTCCCGCCCGGCACCTGGGCCTTGCGCCACTTAGTCAAGCCTGACGCCCGCGCCGTTCCTGTCGACCGCGCCACCAAGTTCGCCGACCACGTCCTGTAGTCGCCGCGCTCCAAAATCTGCCGCCCCTTTCAACGTTCGCTTCCCGCCTCGTCGGCGCTAGTATTTTCGGCCCCTTGATTTCGGCCAATTTCCCGCGTGATCCGCGCTATCATCAGTGCCAAATTCGCCGCGTTTCACACCGAAATCCGCCGGTCCCGCGTGTATTCGTCGCCGCGCGCCTCCGGATTGCCGGCACTCGCGTGGCACTCGCTTAACGAACCCCGT
>JAYWHS010000140.1:0-5545 GCA_043777635.1 Kofleriaceae bacterium
TCCATGTACACGCGCAGCGCGGCAACCAACTCGTCGATCGCCTGATTCGACAAATGGCCGCGATGCGCCCGAATGGACGCAGCATAACGGCGTGCAACATTTTCATCTTTGCACGCAACCAATGCTCGCACCAACGGCAACGCTGATTCCGGCACCTTCGCCAAGCCACGCGCCGCAGCATCGCGCGCGGTTGCGTCGGCCCCGCCGAGCGCATCGATCAACGCTTTGACCGCCGACGCTCCGCCACCGGCCGGCATCCGCTCCATCGCCAGTTTTTGTGCTGCCGGATTACTCGATTTTGCCAACGCTGCAAATGGCTTCGCAAGTTTGTCCGGAATCCGGGCGCCACGCAGCGTGTCAACCGCCGATTGCGCGACCAAGGCATCATCACCGTCGGCGTAGTCAATCAAAGCAGTAACTACTGCTTCGGTGCCTTTGGCATCACTTTGCGCAACGATGCGACGTAAGCCAGCAATTGCAGCTAACCGAATCGGCCGTGGCCGATCGGTGTCAGCATGCGCTAGCAAAAAGTTTATCGTCGACGATTTTGCCAGATAGCCAATCAACCGCAGCGCCGACGACAACGTAGCCAAGCGTTCGGCTACATCGGGGTCGCGCAATGGATCGCCACCGGTGCTGATCGGCGGTGCCGCTGCACCTGCCGTGGTTCCCGCTTTCGATTTTGATTTGGCCCGCGCGGCTGCGGCCTTGGCAGTTTCTTTGAGTGCTACCTCCGCGACCTTGCTGGCTTTGACATACGCCTTTTGCAATTCTTTCGACGTTTCCGTGGCTCGCGCCATAATCGCTTTTTCAACCAGCGCTTCGAGCTTGTCTGCGCCTTCGTCGATCTGGCTGCGGATCAGCTGTAACGCTTGCTCGCCAAATTCGCGATCCGTGAGTTGATCGAGTACGGCATCTACCGCGGCCACGGTGCCGCGCCGCAACAGCAATTGTGCAATCACCCGCCGCACCGCAACGGTGCCGTGACCAATTTCTTTGCGCAACGCCGATTCCGCCGCCGCCCCTTGCTCACCCAACACCTGTGCAGCGCGCTCGGCCAATGGCTGGTCGTGGCTGTGCAACAACGGCACTAGTTGCGCGGCAATTCCCGTCGCTGCCATCGCCGCCAGCCCGTCGAGGGCCAGGCGCGCCACCACGATATCTGGGTCGGCCAAGCGCTTGGTCAACCCCGCTTCCACCGCCTGATCACCTTTGCCCACCACAGCTAACACCGTCGCCGCAGCGACGCGCAACTCCACTCGCTCGTGCTCAAGCAGCTCAATAACAGCGGCGCCTAACGACTTGGCCATATAACCCTCCGCCCCGACCATACAAGACCCCAGCCGCTCGGTTCAAGATGATGGAGCGCGAAGGTCACAGTTGGCGCGAGTTGGTACATCGATAATGGGCCCCAGCGGCCTCCAACGTTCTTGCCCAACACGAGGCAGCAACGTGTCCGATAATCGGACAAAAGCGGGCAGCGTCGCTTTTTTTTACACAACGAATGCCCTTGACTTGTCTTCGCCTGACGAGATTCGCCGACCTTTCCCAGCTTTCTACTTTTGTCCCCGTAGATTTTCCCGTTTGGATGTCTTATCGTTTTTGTTCCATCGCATGAACACGCAAGAACTCACCGCTCTGCTGAACAGGCTGCGCGCTGAGCCGCGTGAATCCGAATGGCTGGAGTTCAAGGCCAACCGTTTTGAGCCACAGCCATTGGGCGAATACCTTTCCGCCTTGGCCAATGCTGCCTGCCTGTTGGGCAAACCGCGCGCTTATCTGGTGTTCGGTATTGCGGACGGCAACCATGCGGTGGTGGGCACGACTTTTGATCCGCAGGCCGAGAAAGGTAACGGTAACCAGTTGTTGCCGCTGTGGCTGTCGTTGGGTTTGCATCCCAATACCGGCTTCGAGATTCACCCCTTCACCTATCACGGCCAGCGCGTGGTGTTGTTTGAAATTCATCCGGCGTTTGACCAGCCAGTGAAGTTTTATGGCACGGCCTACATCCGTGATGGTTCCAGCAAAACCGAGCTGGGGCGTTACCCGGAAAAGCAGCGGCAAATTTGGCAGCGCCGGGTGGATTGGAGCGCCCATGTGTGCGAGCGGGCAAGCCTCCCCGATCTTGATCCGGCGGCGATCGCCAAAGCGCGCACCGAATATAAAACCAAGTTTCCTGCCAAGGCGGCCGCAGTGGATGGCTGGGATGATGCCACCTTTCTGAACAAAGCCAAGCTGGCGCTACAGGGTGCGCTGACGAATGCCGCGCTGTTGTTGCTGGGCTTGCCGGAATCAACTTCCTTGTTGTCTCCCGCTGTGGCGCGGATTAGCTGGCTATTGAAAAACGAAAGCAACGAAGATCAGGACTACGAGCATTTCGAGCCGCCTTTTTTACTGAATGTAGATAAAGTCCTGGCGCGTATCCGCAATCTGACGGTGCGGGAATTACCGAGCGGGACGCTGTTTCCCTTGGAGATGTCCCAATATGATCCGTGGGTGATCCGCGAGGCATTGCACAACTGCATCGCCCACCAGGATTACGGCTTGTCTGGCCGCATTCAGGTGGTGGAAACGCCCCAACGATTGATCTTGACCAATGTCGGCGGCTTTCTGCCAGAGCGGGTCGAAGCGGTGATCGAGCAAGATGCGCCGCTGGAAATTTACCGCAACCGCTTTCTGGCCGAGGCGATGGTGAATTTGAATATGATTGATACGCAGGGCGGCGGCATTAAGCGCATGTTCCAGGCACAGCGCCGACGTTTTTTCCCGATGCCGGATTACGATCTGTCGCAGCCCGAACGGGTGCTTTTAACCCTGCAAGGCCGCATTCTGGATGAACGCTATACCCGGTTGTTGATGAGCAGAACCGATCTGGATTTGAGCACGATCATGCTGCTGGATCGAGTGCAGAAAAAGCAGGCCATCTCGGCGGACGACAACAAGCAATTAAAAGCGGCAAAGCTCGTGGAAGGCCGTTATCCGAATTTAGTGGTGGCCGCTGCGATTGCTGCGGCTACCGGGCAGAAGGCGAAGCATGTTCGCGACAAGGGATTCAACAATACCTACTACCGCGATCTGATTTTGAAGATTATCCGCGAGCTTCAACCCATATCGCGCGAAGACATTGACCGGTTGTTGCTGGATAAACTTCCGGAAGTCTTGAGCCAAGCGCAGAAGCTGACAAAGATTAATAACTTGATGCAGGGTCTGGCAAGAGCGGGGCGGATTCGTAATGACGGTGGCCGAAAGTATCCGCGATGGGTATGGCTAAAATAATTAATAAAAAACAATGTAAACCGAATAAGCAGCCATCAGCAAAACGGTAAACGTCTGATATAAAAAGAGTTTTTTATTGATACCTGCGAAATCAAAGCTGACGACAATCAATAAAACTATTAATAGAAACCACCGACATGGCAAAAATCAGCTCCCTGAACGAAGCAGCCTTCGCGGGCAGCACTGGCTACCAGCCCACTGTACACCGCTCGCAATGCCAGCCACTTCGACGCGGCCACCCTGCTCGCCACCGAACAATTGTGGGATTTTGTTGAGGCGACCCAGCCCAGCGTACATTGAGCGTGATTGCCGGCGCACCAGCAACCCAAGTGAAATACCTCCGACTAGCACTACTGCGTTAGCCCGCGCCTACGCGTAAGAGATCGAATTTATTGGATCTCCGAGCTCGGAGACAACAAGGGCAGCGAGGGAGCCAATGTCGTGCGATGGTGCGCGCAATACATTTTCTTGCAGTGGCGAGGGCATGAGGGAAGTGACGTTGCGGGATGGCGTCGGTGCGGGTAGTGGTACCGATGTTGGTGTCGGGGACGGGTTCGGCTGCGCCGGCGTGGAACGCGATGTGCCACAGCCGAGCATAGTGAAAAATACAGCGCGCCCAAGCCATGAAGCCATAGCGTCTGCGTACCACGCCCGCATCATCAGTGCCGCACCCGCATTCGATTGCGATACCCACCGTGGGCATGGCCCACAGATTCCCAGCCGCGACCTGGCCCGGTGTCGGCCAACGTCAACAAAATGAGCGAATGCGTTGCGCCAGCAAAAAACTGTATCGAATTTTGCGGCATGCTCCACCCGGCCGACGGTGACAGCGCCGTGCTCGCTTGCGCCGCCCAATCAGCAAACTCAAAGCTACACTCGGCACCGCTAGCCAAACGCAGTCGCAAGACAAGCGGACCGGTATTGCTCGTCATACCTGCGGCCAGCGTGTGGAACGGACCTTTTTCACCGTCGCTGGCTTCAACAACTCGCAATTTGCCATCGGGATAGAGCGTCGCCATGCGCGCTGGTCGTCCAGTTGGATAATCGGCTGGCACAATGTCGAACCAAGTATCGCCAGTGGCTGAAAATGCGAGCTGCGCACCGGTGCCGGCAAACTGCAGCGAGGTAAAACTGTTGAGATGCGAATAGATATCGGTCGGCACATCCGACTGGGCGTCAACCACAAATCCATCCTCGGCCTCGGTAACCAGCAACGTACTGTGGCCGTCGTCGGTGTAACGCGCATATGTTGCAGCGCTGGTCTGCCACGTCCGATCAAGTCGCCGATGGGAACCGTGGCTGCTCGGCGGAGCCAACGATGTCCACGTGCGATCCAGTGATCGGCTTTCAAACGTTAACAACGGCCGTACCGCGACCACGCTGTCACCGCAGCGCACATCAATCGTCGCGCTTGCCGCGTCAAACTCCGCGACCCCAACGTTGGGCGTGTCAGTAGCGTCGGGCTCCTTCGTCCAACTGGGTGGGCCTTGCAGGACATGCGTGAAACCCGGATGCGTAGTTGCGGCCGGCGCGCGCTGCGCTAACGCAACCACCCCACCGACGCTGGCACCGATCAAAAATGCGACAACGAGCTCGGGCCAATGCAAAACGTTGTGCCGGGTTTGAATCCAAACCAGCGCCAAACCAGCCACCCCAACGGCAACAAAAAACCACGCCGCGCGTGGCAGCGATGCACTAAACCACCCAACCGCAGCAAAACCGCCACTACACCAAGCAGCACAAAGCGCGATCGCACACGCCAGCAACAACCGTGATTGTCGACGCACCAGCAACCCAAGTGCGATCGCGCCGACGGTCAGCCCGGCCCAAGGCACCGCAGTATTAGCAACAAATTTTACATGGCCCCATGGAAAGCCCTGCGGCAACTGCTGCAGCACCAACACCGCGGCCGCGCCGTGAACCACCAACCAAATCCCCGCAAGCAAGATCGCGGTTTGTGAAAGCTGCGCCCCACCCGCTCGGCCACTCGGCGCGGCCTCCGTCGGCGCAGCAGCATCAATCATCGCCACAGCCTAGGCCACGCTACCTACGCGGTCAATTTCAAAACCTACGGCTCTAGACTGCAAATGATTTGCCCCGCGACCTTGCGAGCCAGCTCGGCGCGCTCGCCGAACAGTCTGTATCCCACCGCGAGACCCTACCTTGCGAGCCAGCTCGGGTGCGCTCGCCCAAATGCACGACCCACAGCGAGACGCGGACGTGCGAGGCAGATCGGTGCGCTCGCCCGAAGCGCAGCGAGGAGCGTAGT
>JAYWHS010000141.1:0-1674 GCA_043777635.1 Kofleriaceae bacterium
CATCGCCGCCGCAAGGCCGGCAGTTACTCGACCTACAACGGTGTAGCGGCCTTCCAAGTGCGGTGCGCGAGCGTGCATCACAAAAAACTGCGAGCCTCCTGTATCTTTGCCAGCATCGGCAAAGCCAACTGCACCGCTGGCGAATTGTTGGTTGTCACCGTCGAGCAGTGAGCCAACTTCACTGGGCACGACGAAGCCTGGGCCGCCCCAGCCTGTGCCGGTTGGGTCACCACCTTGCACCACAAAGTTGCCGACAAAGCGATGAAAGCGTAAGCCGTTGTAATAACCGCGCTGCGACAAGTCGCGAATCACCGCAACATGCCACGGTGCCAGCATGCCGTCGATCTCGATTTCGATAGGCCCACGCGACGTTTGCAATCGCCAGCGCACGAGTTCGGGCCACGGTGCCAGGCCTGGTGCAAACGCTACGGCTACTGGCGTTGGCGTTGCTTCGGCCATCACATTCGGTCCTATCCCGGACTTTGTGTCGACGGAGAATTTTGCAAGACATTCGGCCCGAGCCGCCATCACCACGGGGTGGGCCACTACGTTTGCACAAATTTGCGCACCGCCCGCCAGGGTGTATTTACCAATGACACTGAGCAGACCTGACGCCAATTCTGGATCGTGTTCGATCGCAGCTCGGCCTAACAACGCAGTCGCAAGCGCGGGAGCCTCGGCTACTTTTGCTTCGAGGCCACGATCAACTGCCTCGCTGGCTGCGCCTACCACAACAGCATTCGAAGATGTCAACGCGGCAACCACCGCCGCCCATGGCGCAACGCTCCCGTCGACGCCAGCGAGGGCAGCAGCTTGCACCGTCGGATCCGTGCTCACCAACATGTCGCCGAGCACAGCTTGCCGATCGGTTAGCGGCCCAACGCCAGCTTTGATGACATCAACCACCATCGTCGCACGATCACCCGCTGCGATTGCGGTGCCGCCACAGCGTAGCAGTGTCGAATAATCGGCAACGCGTCGCCCCTGGTGCTGCAATGTTTGGGCGAGGCACTGCAACCGGGCCACGACTTCGATGGGCAGTTTTGCCGAGGCCGGTTGCGCCAAGATCTTATCTACGACACGCAATGCAGCGACGGTTACCAAAGGACTAGGCGCCGGTGTAGCCAACGGCGAAATGACTGCCGCAAGCGCACTGAGTGCAGCGCCCAGCGCATGGGCTTCACGCACATCGCCGGTTGCAAAACACGCTACGATTCGCACGCTCGCCGCAGCCGCAACTTCGGCGCCATGATGGCTAACCAAACCGCTAATGGCCTCCATCGCAACACGCCAATCACGGTCGGTCAGCGCTGCTAACAACGCCGCCGATGCAGGCACCCATGCCAACCGTCGGCCAAGTCCGGCGACCGCAGCCGCACGGATTTCCGGGTCGGCATCACCAAGGCTCGAAGTTAATGCGCGAGCTGTAACGATCAGGTCCGGCGGCACCGCAGCACCTTGGATTTTCGGCACCACTATTTGGCGCGACAATGCGTACACGGCTGCATAGCGCACGTTGCGTTCAGGTCGAGTTGCCGACGCCACCAGCCCGTCGAGGGCAACCTGCTGCAGCGGTAACTTGCGCCGCCCGTGACGCCCCAACGCTAACGCTGCAAGTTCAGCGGTCAACGGATCACGCGATTGCAGTGCCGTCGCCAACGCCGGCTGCGCAGC
>JAYWHS010000142.1:0-1674 GCA_043777635.1 Kofleriaceae bacterium
GGTGTCGCCGTCGTTGCCAGCACTAGTTGCAATCCAGTTGATTGAAGATCAAGCGTGGACCGCCGAGTTGCCCGCAGTTGATCGCACCTTGGTTGCGAGCGAAACCCTTTTTCTTGCAGCACAGGGTCTGCTTTCTGAGGCGGCCGTCGCGATGGTGCGTTGTTGCCTATGAAACCGCGTACCCAGTGGCGGCCGACGTCGTTAATGGCACGAAGGATCATCTGCCTCGCAATTGCTGCAGCTACTGCACTAGCCTGCCGCAATACACCGTCGACACCGCCAATTTTGCCCGACGATATGCACTGGGTCACGGCGCCCAATGATCCACTGCAATGGCGCGACCAAGGTTTTATCGAATTGACCACCGCGGTCCGGCCACCGACGAGTGCAGATACCACCGCGCATATTGTGATTGTAATGCGAGTGCCCGTAGGGACCGAGCTGGGCGTTAGCGCCGGTGGTGCCACGGTAGCGCCGTCGTTGCAACTGCCGGTCGGTGCGCAACTTGCGCGCATCGAATATGCCGGCACCGCGCATGCGCCTGATGCGCAACCCGATGCATCCTGGCGGGTCCTCGACGTACGGCAATTTGATTGGCGCAGTGATGGCATGGATTGCACCGTGTTGCGCCCCGACGGTGATGGTCAGTTAGCCGGATTGCGATGGCCATGTAGTATTGCCAACGACGCTCGGGCCGGGGCGTTGTTAGCGACGTTTATCCGCGAGCAACGGTTTGCAGCACCACGCAGCAGCGCTGGTCGTGATCGCGCGGCGCAGCACCTTGCGCAAATCAATGGCTGTATTGCATGTCACCAACCCAACCGGCCTGAAGATCGCCGTGCCAGCGCATTGGTGCAACGCGCCACCGATGCAGCCGGCCTATTTAGCCTGCGCTCTGTATTCCGCTATGAAGATCCTAGCGAGCGCTATCGCCCGGTGGACACCAACCGCGACGACCCATGGATGACTAGCATCTGTCCAGAAAGTGAGTTCGACTCGGCCACAACGATGTGCCGCGACAGCTTGCGGCCACGGCTGCGCCTCGACGTGGCCAAGGGCCGCAAGGCCAACGCGCCACACGTTGTTGCACTTTGTAACACCCGGCAACGCCTCGCTGCATTGCTACCAACTGCCGATCGGTCGTCCTTGCAGCCTTGGCTCGACGTTTGTGGGCCCTGAAAAACCGTTCAACCTCGACGATTCCAATCACTCCGCAAAGCCAGTTGCCGTAACGGGCTTTTGGCCCAAAATGGGCTAGCCTCTACGACGATTATGAAAGCAATGTGGAACAGCGTAGTGGTCGCCGAGAGTTCGAAAACGGTGGTAGTCGAAGGCAATCATTATTTCCCCAGCGATTCGCTGCACAACCAATTTTTCGTTGCCAGCGCTACCCACACGGTGTGCGGCTGGAAAGGTACCGCGAGCTACTATTCACTTAACGTGAATGGCCAAGAAAACCGCGATGCAGCGTGGTTCTACCCAGAGCCAAAAGATGCAGCGGTCCAGATCAAAGGCCATATTGCGTTCTGGCGTGGTGTCAAGGTTGTTGAGTAGATGCAGGTAACCACTGCGGCCGCGCGCCAGCAGCGCTACCTCGACATTCGCGCCACCACCCAGAGTTTGGTTGGCTCACTATCGGCCGAAGACTGCCAGGCTCAGTCCATGCCCGACGCG
>JAYWHS010000143.1:0-1672 GCA_043777635.1 Kofleriaceae bacterium
CGTTCAATTCCGGCCGCAATCAAGCGGGCACTACGGTTGCGCGATCGTACGTGCCGCTTTCCGGGTTGCACGCATAGCCGCTACGTCGACGGTCATCATATCGAGCACTGGGCCAACGGTGGCAAAACGGAGTTGTCGAACCTCATGCTGTTGTGTAGTGCCCACCATACGCTGCTGCACGAAGGCGGCTGCCGGGTCGAAGCAAACCGTGCCAATGGCTGGGATTTTTTCGACCACCGCAATCGGATCATCGACACACAACCAGCTCGCACTACATTCAGCAACGTTGGTGAACGACATGGCCTCGCAGCGCTGCACGCTGCCCATGCCACCCTCGATATCACGGCCAACACCAATGCCTCAAAATGGACTGGCGCACCGATCGACTACGCGCAATGCATCGACTATTTGGTGTGATCCGTTATCGCTTCTTTTTCGAAACCGTAATCATCCGCGCATACGCTTCGGCAGCAGCACGGCACACATCGCGAACTTCGGTACGTTCGGCGTCAGTCAGCGGCGCAGTGCGATGGCCGTACATCAAATTGACGTGGCGCTTGCCGATGGCAATGATTCCAACTGTCGCGACCTCAGCTTCGAGACAGCCCAAGACACGATACAGATACGAGTGCAGCGTCGACGGCGCAACTGGCCCGGAATACAGACCGTCGTCGGAGATCACGGCTAGCTGAAAAATCGACGGTGCATCAAGCGGAATTAGCAGGTGCTCGACGGCATCAAAGCCAGGCACTGCCCCCGCAGCTTTCCAACCCAAGCCAAAATTATCGCGCACGTTGAACAACACGGCCGCTTCGAACATCTTGCTGGCAAAACGCAACAAGATGCCAGCGATCTGATTGCGATCGTCAGCGTTGGCCAACGCGGCGACTGCGGTGGTGGTGTCGAGCGGCGCTACCGGCGGCGGCAGCGACATGCTCTTCATCCGCGTTGCATCAGCGACCACTGGTTTCGCCGCAACTACGGGTTGCGCAGTTGCAGCAGTTGCGGCATCGGCCTCAAGTGTGTCGAGTAAATCATCAGCGTCTAACTCAAGCGCTTGAGAATCATCAAATACGCTCGGTCGCGGCACCGCATCATCTTCGCGCGAGTGGCGCAAACGCGGCCGTGGCCCTGGCGCCACCGTGGGTTTGCTGGTTACCGGCGGCAAGCCTGGCAGCGGTGCCGCAGGTAGCCCGGCCGGTGTATGATCGGCACCGCGAGGAGTTTCACCGAAGCGCATATAACGAGCCGGCCGCGCCGCCCCATAATAGCGCTCGACGTAATAGTAGATCCGCGCTTCTGGTGCGATGCGCGGCAAGACCCGGTAGCCAATCAGCTGCGCGATGGCATCGAGATTGGCAAAATCGTGTGGGTCTGCAACCGCAGCAATCAATTGCCGGTCTTGCACCACCAACGGTACGCAGCGAAACCCGTAGGCTTGGGCTGGTTGCAGCAGGCGCACCGCAGCGAGTTTGGCCCGATCAAGCGCCGCGCCCGTCGCAATCGAAATGCCCAACTCCAAACCTAAATAGACGGTCAAGGTTTCAAAATCGATGAGCCCTTGCTCAACAAGCACGGTGCCGATGCGACCACCATCGCGCTGCTGTGCTGCCAACGCATGTTGCAGTTGCAGTTCGGTCAAACGACCATCACGTATCAGCATTTCTCCGAG
>JAYWHS010000144.1:0-1672 GCA_043777635.1 Kofleriaceae bacterium
GTCACGCGTACCGACAGGCTGTCAAACAGCGAATAGATAACCGGAATCGCAATAAGCGTGAGCAACAGCGACAGCAATTGTCCGCCAACCACAATGCTGGCCATCGCTTTGGACATACCTGAACCAATGCCGTGGGAAAATACCAACGGCAACATCCCAGCGACGAACGCGAACGTAGTCATTAGAATCGGCCGCAAGCGGTCTTGGCAAGCTCGAACAATGGCTTCGTCGCGTGGCATGCCCCGCGCCCGCAGCTGGTTCGCATGGTCGATTTGCAAAATTGCATTCTTCTTCACCATGCCGAACAACACAATGAGGCCTAGCATCGAGAAGATGTTCATCTGCTGATTGAACAGCAGCAGCGACATCATGGCGTACGGCAGGGTCAGCGGCAGTGCCAAAATAATGGTGAACGGATGCAGCCACGACTCGAATTGCGCTGCGAGCACCAAGTACATAAAGATGAAACTCAGCGCGATGGCGAACATGAACGCTCCCATCATCTTGCCCATTTCTTTGCTTTGGCCAAACGCTTCAAACTTATAGACCGGCGGCATTTTGAGTTCGCGTAACACCCGTTCGATTTCCGATTGAATAAAGTTTTGCGCACCGCCTGGAGCAACGTTGCAGGTAATCGTGACGGCGCGCGACCGCGACATCCGGGTGATCTGCGAGGGACCTTCGCCGCTTTTTACCGTTACCACGTCGAGCAATGGCACTTGACCTTGTAACCGCGACGGCACCGACAGCAGCCCAAGCGCCGACGGATCGTTGCGGTATTTCTCCGCCGCGCGCACCATCACCACATACTGATCGCCACGGTCTTCGAATGCCGAAGCATTCATGCCACCGACAAGTACCGCCAGCGTGTTGGCAATATCACCGGGGTCAACGCCTAACATCGCAGCGCGATCCAGGTTCGGGATGATCTGGGTTTCCGCCAGCGGATCGCGCAAGCTTGAATCAAGGTCGGCGATGCCTTTGATCGCTTTGATCTTGGTCATGGCGCTGCGTCCAAACTCTTCGAGCCGGTCCAGGTCAGGGCCGCTGATGATGTAGCCGATTTGGAAGTTGGCGCCACCCATCGAAAAATCCGAAACCAATTGGACTGATGCGACCACGCCTGGCGGCAAATCCGGCAGCACGAGCTTGCGGGTCACATCCATGACGGTGTCTTGCGAACGTACCCGTTCGATCGGGTCGCTCAGCCGCACATAGATTTTTGCGACATTGGCTTGTTTGGTTTCGCCGTCGGCGACCGTGACCAAAGTACTCACCACTTCAGGGATTTCCCGGGTTCGGCGCGCAACACGTTCGGACATGATTTCGGTTGCTTCAATGCCGGTGCCTTCGGGCATGCGCAAATAAATTTCGAATTGGGCTTCGTCGTTGAGTGGCAAAAAACCACCGCCGACCTTTGGGCCAGTCACCAGAAGTGACCCGCACGATGCCATACACGACACGACGATCACCCAGCGATGCCGCAGCGACCACGCCATCACTTTGCCGTAGCTGCGCTCAAGCGGCAGATACGCGTAGTTCACCATGCGCTCAAGCCATGGCTTGCGCCGTGCAGTCCCGGGCGCGGGTGGGGACGGTAGCATCCGTGCCGCCATCATCGGCGTGAGCGTGAATGCCACGATCATCGACACTGCGATGGCAAAGGCCATGG
>JAYWHS010000145.1:0-1667 GCA_043777635.1 Kofleriaceae bacterium
TTCTTCAAACACCACCACGGTTTGCAGCGATTCGATGAGGAACTCGCGAGCCGTAAGCGGCACCAACCGCGTCGGCGCTTCACCCGGCGCAGCGATGTACAATTTATCCTTGGCGACCGACACCGCAACTTTGGTTTCCAGTTCGCTGATGTCGTAGCTACCAATCAAGGGAGTGAGTTCTGCTGCGGTTGGAAATTTCACCGGCGGCGCTGGATCACCGGCAGCAATTTGAAACATCGCGATGGCTAAACGATCTACCAACGATGAGGCGGTTGCGGCAAGCACGACGACCGCGATGTTCTTCTTCGGATCAAAGCCGACAAAACTGTGATAACCGCCGGTCCCACCGTTGTGCCAATAGCGTCCGCTGCGATCGACCATCCAACCATAGGCAGTCTTGGTTTCGCCGCTATCAAGCACCAAGGTTTGGCTGCGACGCAACAACTTGCTTACCACGGATGGATCCTTGCCCACGGCCGTCAGTTGCGCAGTCAACATGCGCAGCTGATCGTTGGCATTGGACACCAGGCCACCCGCCGGTGCCAACGCAGCGAATGTCCAACCGGGCGCTGGTTGCAAATCATCATTGGCGCCCATGACCAAGCGGGTGCGCTGTTCAGCGGTTGGCGCGAGTGTCGTTGCGGTCAGCCCAAGCGGTTTGATCACTCGACTGGTCAACTCATCGGCGTAGCCGTGGCCAAGTTTTTTACCGACGACAAAGCCCAACAAACCCGCGCCAAAATTGGAGTACTCCTCCGATTCACCGGGTGCCCGCGTGAGCTGAGTTGCACTGAGATCTTTGTACATCAGCTCTTCGGTGTAGGTCGCGTATGGATTCGGACTGTCGACTTGCACCGAGGCCGGTAACCGCGGCAACCCTGACGTGTGAGTCAACAGCTGGCCCAGCGTGATCACCTTGCCGTCTTTGGTTGGGGCGGTGACACCGGGTGGCAGAAAATCTGACAACGGTGCGTCGAGAGTGGCGGCACCATGTTCAATGGTATCGGCGAGCAACATCGCTGTGTAGACTTTGGTAATCGAGCCAATTTCAAACAGCGCATCACCGTCGGGGGCTACACTGGGACTCGCCGTCGTGCCGCGGCCAAAACCATACACTTCAGTTTTGCCGTTGACGCTAATCCCCACCACTACAGAGTCGAGAATTTGGCTTTGCAGAAACGGCTGCACCTGTTCAGCGATGGCGGCTTTGCGCGCGCCAGCGACAACCGGTAGGCTTACGCCAGGAGGTGTAATTTTCTTGGGCGTACATGCAGTCGGCGCAAGCGTAACAGCTAGCGCTGCAGCAATCGTGCGTAGCGTGGGTGTCAACATAGCCAAACACTAGCAGGTCCGTCGAGTTGCAGCGACGCGTCAACGAGACGAATCAACGGCTAGGTTGCGCTCGAAAACTACCGAAGCCGACGCCGTTTTAGCGTTGTTGCGCGCCGAGTTCGAGTACCAGTTTACTCAGCAACGCGCTGTGGGCGGCTTCGACATCGGCGTCGGTAAGCGTGCGATCGGCAGCGCGATAGCTGACCGAATACAACATGCTCTTGGTGCCCGGCGGCAGCTTGGCGTCTCGGAATTCTTCGAGCACTCGAATCGATTGCACCAAGGGATTCGCTTGTGCAGCCACCACATCGATCGCCCGCGACGCCGGCACACTA
>JAYWHS010000146.1:0-1666 GCA_043777635.1 Kofleriaceae bacterium
GTGAGATCGTAGCAAAAATTGATCGCCAAGATCTGCCGTGACTTCAACTTGAAGACCGGCACCGTCTCGGTCTCGTCGGTGCAAATCTTGAATTCCTCGCGAAATTTGAACAGCGGATGCTTCACGAATAGAATTGGCTGTTCATCCATGGTTCGCACGTAAAATTTACGATCAAAAAAAGACCAAAACTTTCGCTTGATGCGATAGCGGGTTTGCGTTGCAACCGACACCGATTGTACTTCGCGTTGCAGGGCAAATTGAGCTTGTGGAGAATTAGGATCTAGCACGGGGCGCAACGATAGCACTTGCTGAGTGGCGATGCTAACGACTGGTGCGGCGGACTAGCGCAAAGGAGCTGTTAATCACTCGACGAATCGCTATCGCTCGACGAATCGCTATCGTCCGACGAATCATTTGAATCAGGCCAATCATCACTAACGGCCAATTCGCCATCATCACCGCAACAGCTCGGCGCCGCGCCGGTGCCGCACGATAACTAGGAGCAACGACGTCGCTGCCAAACTGCAACTTACGAAACTTGCTAACTTGGGCGCCGGATTGCCGCACCAACTGCACCGTCGCTGGTTCGCGCGAAACCCTGGATGTCACAAACCCAGTTTGCAGGGCCTGCACCAGCTGGCTCGTGAGTCGATCCAGACTTTGTAAGTACGGTTGATAGCTATCTTGTTGTGCTGCAAAGGCCCGCACCCGATCAGCGTACTGTTGCGCGCTTTCACCGGCGACAATTTGCAATTTTCGCATGCGGCTCGACAACACCATGGTCAGCTCAGCAGCGCCCAGCATGACTTGATTGGTGATCGTACAATCAATAAGAGTGTGCAGCCATTCGGTCTTGTGGCCCACTACAAGGTGCATTTCGCGAAACGGTTTGTTCAGCACGCCGGTGAGCTCTGCGACCCGTGCGATCAGCGGTAGATCATCGGGCACATCATGAGGATCCATATAGATAACTTTTTGATCGACCAGAAACGACATGGCATCATGGACACCAGCGTCGGCGAATGCAGCAACTACACCTTCGACCAACGCAAAAGCGCCGATGGTCAGTGCTTCTTTACCGCTGCGCAGATCGATCTTGGCACCAAACAACGCCCGGACCCATTCGATATTCGATGGGCCCTTTACTTCGGCTGGTTTCGGCACTCGGCAAATCGACCGTGATTTTAGCTCGCAACATAACGATCCTCGTGGGGTCATTGGCCAGCAACGGCGCAGTCCGCGCTGCAGTTACCGAGCGTGGGTTGCTAGATGATCGACCGCGCGTTGCAGCTCAGTTGGCAGCGTATGCTCATGTTGAGCATCGAAGCCAAAATACACTTTTGGGCCGCGCGGCGCGTTTTTGAGCGTCAACCGCAGATCAAAAGGCCCATTGCTGACCCGTTCAATTTTGAATTTTGATTTGGCAGTCTTGAGGTCAGCCAAGAAGGTGAATTCAAGCCGTGTCGCGTTCGCGCCAGTGCCTAACAAATAGCGAAACACATCGTAGGAACCACGATATTGATTGCCCGTGACAAACGCACCTTCGCCGCGTTGAAAGATGTAGGCCGAGAAACTGTCGTCGGGCGCTTCGGGCGCTTTATCGAGCCACGGCGTCGATTCGAGCAACGCACGCGCTTCGCCATCGGCAATTTCTACCGCGCTCGAC
>JAYWHS010000147.1:0-1665 GCA_043777635.1 Kofleriaceae bacterium
GCCCATGAACACATCTGCACGTTGCCGGCCACGGTCGGCCGACGTTGGTGCTTTCGCGGTTGGCGGTGTACCGAATGAATGTTCCGCGCGCGACGGTTCTGCGGACCGCGGTTCTGCGGGAGTCTGGGCTGCGCTCGTCGGTTCCGCGCTCGTTGGTTCTGCAGGAGTCGGGTCTGCACCTGCTTTCGCGATCCCAGCATTGAGCGCTGCCCAAACCATCGCCGCTTCGTCGCTGGCGACTACAATTTCAAACTTCATCATACCGTTGTCGAGCGTCCGCCGAGTCACTGTGCGTTGCGCCGCAACATGTGCCGCCGCCACCGCTCCGGCTATCGCGCCAGCCTCCGACCTGTGCGCTTGATCATACGCTCGCACATTCTGATAGGAACGACACAACGTATCCAGCTGCGACGCCGGCATATGCTTGGCGTACCCAACCCAGAGTTTTTCATTGTCAGCCGTCGCCACTCGCGAAATCGCCCGGGCTTGCGAGTACGACATCGCACCTCGGCGCAATTCTTGGTCGACCAGTGGCAACTCCGCCAACTTGCGTGCAACCCGCACCCGTTCACGTGCTGTGCGCAAATCCCAGCCCACCCGCCACGCCAACCAATGTGCACACGACAACGCACCTTGCACATGCCAGCCCGACGCACTATCGAATTCACGAATTGCCGCTAACAAGCGATGCATCGCAGCGTCGATATGCGCTGACATTTCAGCGATTTGATCCCCCAACGCATCGACATCAATCGCCACCTTCACCTCTGCACTCGCTTGCATGAAAACACTCTATCACCGGTTTTTTCGACCCCACTGCTGCCTCACTACGCCACGAAACATCACTGCAACCAAAAATATCCGCCGACCCAGCCCATCGATCCGTGTCGCGCACATCCTTGCTTTGCACGAGCATTTCACCCGCTACTCATAGGCACTGCAATTCTTCGTATAAAAAAACACGTCAACATAAATCGAAAAATACTTCTCAGAATTACAGCAAAAATATGAAGTCCGGAAACCGGATATTTACCCATGCCTGCCAACGATGTCCCATCCGCCAGTCTTCGCCATCAAATGCCCGCGACGCGAAGGCGGCGCATCAGGCGACGCGCGAGCACAAACCTACGCGGCCGCGCGGCCAACCGCAGTGCGCCCGTTCAAGCTCCATATCGCTCCCTCCGGAGCCTCTGTGAGCCGACCGTTCACCCACCCATTCACCCACCCATTCACCCCCCGTTCACCCCCCGTTCACCCCCCGTTCACCAACGCTATCGCAACCTCACGGCACCAACTTCATAATCACCCCATTGATTTGCACCGTGTACAACTCGCGAGCGGCGTCTTCGCCAAAGCCAACAATACTGAGTAAGCCGTCGTTGAACATGGTGGTCAGCTCAACTTTGCTGGTAGCGGTAGTGCCGCTGTATACAAAGCTGAAAATCCGGCCGCTGATGTAGTCGCCATAGATGTAGCGACCACGCAAACAAGGCAGGGCGCTACCACGATACACAAACCCGCCGATCAGCGCGCGAATTTCTGGATGCGCGTGCGACACCGTCGGCAACGTGCCTTGGTTGGCGCAGGCATTGCCGCCGCCAGCACACTCCGGGCCTTCCATGCGTGGCCAGCCAAAGTCATGCTTGCCTTGGTCGACCGGCTCCA
>JAYWHS010000148.1:0-1663 GCA_043777635.1 Kofleriaceae bacterium
ACGCGCGATGCATCGACGATTTGGTGTGAAGATCGGCGGTTGCGCCGGCAAGTCAAGGCACTCCAACACTCCTGGCAACCGCCGACGGTGTGCTCGCGCTGCAATTGCGCACGGTTGGCCCCTCTCATTGTCGTGCTTAGGTTATTTTCTGGGCGGTTAGACCGATTGGGGTCGACGCCGCGTTGAAAGAGGGACCCATGAAGAACTCCATGATCCGAATGATCGTGGCTGGCGCTGCTGCGCTGGTCACAACCACTGTCGTGGCACCACGCGCCGAAGCGTTTTGTGGCTTCTACGTATCGGGCGGTGGCGCCAAAATGTTTAACGATGCCACCCAGGTGGTGTTGATGCGCGACGGCACCCGCACTGTGTTGTCGATGCAAAATGACTACAACGGTCCGATCGCTGACTTTGCGATGGTGGTGCCGGTACCCGTGGTGCTCAAAGAGGCCGATGTAAAAACTCTGCCGCGATCGGTGTTTGATCACGTGGATTCGTTGGGTGCACCGCGCTTGGTCGAGTATTGGGAGCGCGACCCATGTCAGGTTGAATATCCGCGCAAAATGAGCATGCGTGGGGATATGGCGCGACCATCTGCTGCGATGGAAATGAAGAAATCACCATCCAACGGGGTGACCATCGAAGCCAAATTTGCAGTCGGTGAATATCAAATTTTGATTTTGTCAGCGACCGAAGCAACGGGTCTCGAAACCTGGTTGCGCGATAACAACTATCAAATCCCCAAAGATGCTGCGCCGTTGTTGCGGCCGTACATCGAAGCCGGTTCAAAGTTTTTTGTTGCTAAGGTTGATCCCAAAAAAGTCACGTTCGAAGGTAATCGCGCGGCGCTATCGCCGCTGCGCTTTAGTTATGATCACGATGAATTCTCGTTGCCGATTCGCTTGGGCATGGCCAACTCGTCGGGTACGCAAGATTTGATTGTGAATGTGATTGCCGCTGACAAACGCTTCGAAGTTGCCAATTATAAAAACGTGACGATTCCGACCAACTTTGATGTCAAAGATGGCGTGAAGTCCCGCTTCGGCGAATTTTATGCAGCGTTGTTCGATAAAACTGCGAAGCGCAATCCTGGAGCGGTGATCACTGAATACTCATGGGCTGCCACACCCGGCGGCATGTGTGATCCATGTCCGCCCGAATCAACGTTAGTAACACCAGGTGACTTGGCGTTATTGGGTGGCGATGTCGTCGGTGGGGCAATCGCGCGGGGCTCGTTTGTGCTCACCCGGATGCATGCGCGCTACGGCAAAGCCGATATGAAAGATGACTTGCGGTTTCGCGAGGCCAGCCCGATTGTCGGCGGCCGTGAATTTCGCAACAGCAGCGGCAAATTAGAATACGGCTCTTCGAGCAGCAGCGTAAACAATTTCCAAGCGCGCTACGCCATGCGGCATTGGTGGACTGGCCCGATGACCTGCAAAAATCCACGTCGTGGCATCTGGGGTGGGCCATGGAACTATGAACAACAAACCGACGACATGATCATGGCGCGCAAAATTGCATTTGTGCCGCGTGGCAAAGTCAGTTTGCCAATGCTGGTCAAACGCGACCTGCCTGAAATTGGGGTGCGGCAGTGGCGCGCCAAGCCCAAGTTGATCGCACCGTCGACGGTCCCAGGTGCCGAGAAACCAGCGCCGACACC
>JAYWHS010000149.1:0-1662 GCA_043777635.1 Kofleriaceae bacterium
TTCAAACTCGGGTTCGCCCAAGTGTATCGTGCGTTCGCGGAACGCGGCGTTGCGCAAAATTTGGTATTCATCGGCTCGGGCCGCTTGGGGCTGCCTGAAAGTGCGCTGCTCGCCATGACCATGGGCTGCGACATGATCAATGTGGCCCGTGAAGCCATGTTGGCCATTGGCTGCATTCAAGCGCAACGCTGCCATACCGGTCACTGCCCCACTGGCGTGGCGACCCAAAACAAATGGCTGATGCGCGGCCTTGATCCGGAACTAAAATCTGCTCGCTTGGCCAACTACATCACCACCCTGCGCAAAGAACTCCTGCACCTCGCTAATGCAACCGGCTACCACCACCCGGCTGCAGTCCCGCTTAAACTAATGGATATTCTCGGCGACGGCTATACCACCCGTGCTGCGCTCGACGTGTTTGGCTACTCCGCTGGCTGGGGCCTGCCACCGGCCGCCGACCTGGCGCAGGTAACGTTGTCGTAGACCGGGGCAACAAGATCACACAAAACCACGCGGTGGCGCGCGCTACCAACTCTTGCCATAGTTTCCCAAACTGTACCGCGGGCTTTGCATCTCGAAAAAAAGGCAGTCTGCTACCATCAAGTGCAATGAACCTACGCACACTTTTGCCTGCCCTCGTGGCAATCGCTTTCGCCGGTACCGTGTCATGCGATGCGCAAGAAGGCGTTTTACCGGTGGAAGTGAACAGCGAACAAGATCCGGCCTTAAGCCTTCACAGCGCGTTCAACACGACGCTGTACGTCACCCAAGCGAACGTCGTTACGCCGCTCGGCCCAGCTTCGTCAGTGGTAGCAGGGCTAACGTTGCCGCCGCTATCACCGCTTGGTCGTTTCGTCGCGGCAGCGGTTGGGCGTGTTCACGGTTGTGCAATCACGGCCGATGGCGCGACGTTTTGTTGGGGCGATCACACCCTCGGCGCACTAGGTGCCAATCGAGCCTGCATCGCCGCTGATGAAATGACCGCAGCTACCTGTATCCTTGGCCCGGGGATTTTGCCCACCTTGCCGCCAGCGCGTGCAATCGCCGCTGGGTCCGACGTAACTTGCGCCATCCTGATTAACGACGACGTAATCTGTTGGGGCCAGGCAACGTCAGCGTTGGCAAACTCGCAAATACCTGCGGTTGGGCCGATCACTACGGTGCGAACCAGCAACGGCGTGTTGAAAGCCAGCCGCGTAATCATTCATCACCGGCAAGTGTGCGCCATCGATCGAGCTGCACAACTGTGGTGTTGGGGCGATGGCTTTGGCGCAGTTCCGATCAACCAGAATGTAGCCGGCGTGGTCGACTATGCAATGGGCGACCACCATCGCTGCGCAATCGATAACACCGGCCTTTGGTGCGATGGCGAAAATCGCAATGGTCAGGCTGGCGATATCGCCGCTGCGCGGGCATGTCGTGACGACTGTGCCGTTGGGAAAACTCGAATTGCCATCAACGCGACAAGGGTGGTCGTCGGCAATCGGCATTCATGCGCATTAACAAGCGACCGTCAAGTCCTGTGTTGGGGCAGCAACGAAGTGCGTCAACTGGGTAACGAAAACTCGTATCTGGTCGGTGGAGTTGGTGAAGCGGTCAGTGGCGCAGTGGATGTGTCGGCAGGATTCTCACATACATGTGCGCTGATGATGAATGGACTGG
>JAYWHS010000150.1:0-1660 GCA_043777635.1 Kofleriaceae bacterium
CGCCGGCGGTACGTAGTCAGGCACGGTACCCAAGTCCTCGCCGACGACGATGCAGCGGTTGCGATGCGATTCCAAACACAAAATCGCCAACAATTCGTCGGCTTGATATTGGATGTATGCGCCTTGCGTAGCCGATGCTCCGGCCGGCACACAGTACAAACGAAACAGCCCCATCACGTGATCAACTCGCAGCATCGCGGCGTGCCGCATGTGTTCTCGGATACACGCGATCACATAGCGGTACTGATCGCGCCGCACCATCTCAGGATGCAGCGGCGGCAAGCCCCAGTCTTGGCCACCTAAAAAAAGCTCATCGGGTGGCGCGCCGGCACCGGCATCTAAAACGAACAACTCGCGCCGACGCCAGACTTCATAAGCATCGCGATTTACCCCAACCGGTAGATCGAGATACAGGCCAACCGCTGTGCCCCAGCCAACTTTGCCGAATTGTTGTTCTAACATCCACTGCGCGAATACGTGGCATTGCACTGCGGCACGATCAATATCCGGTGGCAATGCGGCAAGGTCACTCCAGAAACCTTGATGATCGCGCCACGCTGCGGGCCATTGGCTCCACGGGGCAGCGAAGGTTTCGCCCAACGCACGAAACCCAGCGTAGTCGATCACATCAGGATTCTTACTGCACCATGCATCTAGCTCGGCGCGAATCGTTGGCATGGTAAAAGCAACGTCGGCCAACCGATTCATTTCGCGTCGACGCCATGCGTATTGCGCTTTGTAGTCGAGGCCTTGGTAACGAAACAACCGTTGCCGTTCTAAGTAACCATCGGATTCAATATTGGCGATGACCCGCACCCGCTTGGCGGCATCGGCCAGATCGAGATAGAGTTCATTCCAAAACATCCGACTGGCCGGCGAGTACGGGCTAATCTGACAAGGCTCGGCGAAAAAACCTGCCAACAATGGCAAGGTGCCGATGAATTGGCCGCCCCATTCATCGACCAACTGGGCCAAATGCCGCAGCGTTCCAAGATCGCCGGTGCCGCCGGCCCATGGCGATTTCAGTCCATACAGCGGCGCAAACACGCCCCACGCGCCGGTTGCTTGACTGGGCGCGACGTAGGCTTTGGTCGGCGCGGAAATGATCAACGTCGTCCCAGTTATCGTGCCCAACGAGGTTACCAAGGCCGACGTCAATTCGTGATAGCCCAGTTCACCGATGGCAAAAGTCACATGGCGCACGCAATACGGCGCGCCTTCAAAATCACGATGATCGGTGGCGAGCAACGTGAACAACGTGCCTTCAAGCGGCATCGCATGACCGGCTTGCGTCGTGACCGAAATGGCCCAATCACCGTCGATATCCGCACGCACTGAGAAACCAAGATCAACCACTGCGCCATCCCACGCCACCACCACCGGCGGCGCACCGGCACCAACCCGACGACGCAAAAAATCTGCCGTTGCGACGTGAACGTCCGCGACCGCCGGTTGCGTTGGCAAGCTGTAACCATGCCCTGGCCCGAGGGCCGACAACAGCCGGGCTAGGGTCGAAGCCGAAGCGTCGACGGGTGTGCCTTGCCAGCCGACATAGTTGGTTGCAATTCCAACTGCGCTGGCAAACTCGCGCAAGCTTTGATCAAGTTCAGACATCGACGGCTCCTTAGGACTTGTACATGAATTACGGACCCAATATTTG
>JAYWHS010000151.1:0-5484 GCA_043777635.1 Kofleriaceae bacterium
GGCCCGTGCGGGTGAGGCCGAGAAAAGGCCCATGCGTGATCGCCTTAATTTTAGTTTCTCGCATCATTGTTATTTCGTACCGCAGATCCGCAGGAACCCTGAACGGACTTCGGGTCTGCAGTACCAGTCACAATGTCGCTCACATAAGCGCAAGCGATCGAAACGTTTACGCTTTCCTAGATCGTCTTGAGCGCACTCGGACGATCACGACCACGAACCTCGGACCTCCGCGTTCGAAATATGCGCAACTCGCGCTGCGCCGTCGCTGTTTTCGTCCATGCAGACGCGCACGCAATGCGCCAGTCGGTCGGGTCGCGGCGATGACCACTGCCTTGGTGCGTGGTCGGTAAAGCTCCGTTGCCGTGGCCGAGGTCCGTCGGCTGAGGTCCGAGTAAGACCCCCGCAATCACCGATGATTTCACCAAGACTCCTTACGTGAGCGGCATTGGCACTAGGTCAAAGCGATGCGGGTCAGCGGCAAGTGTCGAATACAAAATCGTCCCAGTTGCCGATGGTTACGCGCCAACGCGGTGGCTTAGTATCGACGGTGTAATACGAAAATTCAGCTTCGAGACTGCGAGGTGCACCTTGACCTTCGGCTAGCGCTCGGACTTGTTGTAGCGTGCAACGCGGCATCGATACGACCGTCGTTTTACATTGCACAAATTCATGAATGCCCACGCCGTCTCCGGTGTACTCGACGATGATTTCGCAATCTTTGATATCGGCTTTTACCCGGCGCGGTGACACAAATTTGAAGATGATCTCACTGGCCCCGCCCGGTTGCCACCGCCCATCGGCCGGCCAATGTTTGGCGTCGATGCGCATCAACGTGACGTCATCTTCAAGTCGCCGCGCTCGTGCTTGCGCATCGGCGTACAGATCGCTTGGCTGTTTGTAGTTGCTTGCAGCATTGGGCGGCGGTGCGGTCGCCGGTTCGTCGCGGGCTTCAGGTGCAGTCGGCGCAGTCGGCGCAGTCAGTGCAGTCGGCGCAGTCGGTGCAGCATCAGCCTCAGTTGCCGATGCATTGCCAGCTTGTGAACCAGCGGCTAGCGCTTCCGTTGCTTTGGCGATTTGTGTCGCTTGCGCAATGGTTGGTGCCAGCTTTTCGAGTTGTGAATCGAGCGAGGGAAGGTTGGCCACTGGCGATGCCGGCGCGAGGCCCGGAGGCGGCACCGTGTTGGATGCTGCTTTGGTTTTGTTGGAGCGTGAGGCAAGGTAGCCACCGCCAGCGCTCAGCACGGCGACTGCGGTGATGCCAAGCCACATGCCACGACGAGACTTTCCGCTCGCAGGCTTCGGTGGTAGCGGGGGATGTTGGTCGACGAGTAGGTGCGAGGGCGGCGCTGCAACACTGGCGTGTTGGGTGGGCGGGACGTTACCGGCCGGTGAGGTTTGCCAACTGCCACCGCTGCCCCAACCGACGCTGCGCTCGGCGGGCGGTCCACCGACGGGGACCACGGGCGACCAGTGTTCGGGACCTAGACTGCGCGTCGCGTTTTGCAGCGCAGCAATCATCACGTGGGCCGAGGCGAAGCGGTGGGCCGGATCTTTGGCCATCGCCATGGTGATGATGTGATCGATGCCCTCTGGAATGCTTAGACATACCGCACGCGCCGACGGTACTGGCGCATCGACGTGTTGCCGCATGAGTTCGAACACCGAGTCACCTTTGAATGGCCGTTGCCCGGTGACTGCTTCGTAAAGCATCACGCCCATGGCGTAAATATCGGCGCGAAAGTCTACCGCTTTGCCGAGAGTTTGTTCGGGCGACATGTAGTGGGGCGTGCCCAGCAGCGAGCCGGTGGTGGTGACGGCACCGCCCAATTCGGGCGCTAACTTGGCAATGCCAAAATCCAGAATTTTGACGCGTCCAGTTTTTGAAATGAAGATATTTTCGGGCTTGAGATCGCGATGAACAATGCCTTTGTCATGGGCCGCCGCCAAGCCCTGCAACACATCTGCAATTACTTTGACGATGCCGCCAAACGTGACGGCCGGGCCACGTCGGGCTGCAATGATGTCGCCGAAGGTTTCCCCGTCGAGGAATTCCATCACAATATACGGCCGTCCGTCGGGCAACATCAGTAAGTCGAGCACTGAAACGATGTTTTCGTGACGGATCATGTTCACGGCGCGGGCTTCGGCAAAGAACCGTTCGACCAGATCTTTGCGCTGGCTACACTCGATCGTCAATATTTTGATCGCCACGCGGCTACCAATATTGACGTGTTCGCCGAGGTACACCCGACCCATGCCACCTACGCCTAGTAGCCGCACCAATTGATATGCACCCACGGTGGAGTGCAACATGGGGTCAGGCGGTTCTTGCATCGCTCGGCGACGGTATCACTGCTTGCGAGCCCGTGGGTGCGCGCAGACTAACACCTGAGATTCGGAGTACCCATCAAGGGGCGCGCGCAGGAAGTCACCGTAGCGTTCAACCATGCGGAGGTTTGCATGGGCAACCAAGGCTTCGAGCTCGGCCGGAAAAAATTTGCGTTGCGAGAGTTTTACAACACGACTTTTGCCCGCCGCGACAGCATCGTAATAAATACGGATGAGGGCAATTTGGGTAACCGGATCGTAATCGTGATTGGTGGAGTAGATGAACTTTTCGCCGGTATTGGGGTCGGTAAATTTGGTGCGAGCCCAACGCTTTTCTGCGTTGCGATTAAGCCACGCCAAATCGGGCAGCTGCACATCAAACACCAAGCGACCGGTTGCGGTTAGGTGCTGCGCGACCCGCTGCAAACAGGCGTGCAGTTCAACGCGTGTATACAAATGCTCAAGAACGTTGAACGGCGCAAAAATCAATTCGAATTGGCGGTTGCCTGGTACGGTAAACGTCCGCAGGTCACCCGGTAGAATCTCGATACGATCCGCAACAGCTGCTGGACTGTCATCGCGGCGGTGCCGAAGCTTGTTCAACATTGCTGCGGATTGATCCATAGCTACGACGCGATGCCCGTCGCGCGCCAACGGCAATGTCACCCGGCCACTGCCTGCGCCGATTTCGAGAATGCTGCCTTCGTGGATGCCAGCGTCGGCAAAATGGCTTTTAGCAAACTCGCGGTAAAAATTCACATCAGCGCGGCGTCGCCGGTATTCGTAGTCATATAGCGCTGCATCGGCATAATGTTCGCGCGAGCCAGCGTCGATAAGTTCAGCGAACAACTCATCATCGTTGTGGCGCCCGGCAGGTGCACCGGGCGCAGCCAGGCGAGCGGTTTTTTTACGAGGCGTGGCCCCGACCGGAGCCTTGACCGTGCGGCCACGTCGCAGCGCAGCAGGCGTTTTACTCATCGACCATGGCCGCTAACGAAAGCGTCCACCACGGCGGCGACGGCGCTTTTTGCGAGGTTGGCCGTTGCTATCGAGTTCGGTTTCGCCTTCAACGTCGGTTTCGCCTTCAGCGTCGCTGTCGCTTGCGTCGGAATTGCCGTCAGCGTTAGGCGCGGTGCCAGCTACGGTAAGCGCGATCGGGGGGATGGTTCGGCCAGCACCGAGGGAGGTTAACGAGAACAGTGACACTGCTTCAAGCAGCAAATCGCGGCTGCCAAACAATTGCGGTTTGATTTGTTTGCGTGCGGCCACGGTTAACTTGCGTTGCGCCATCAATAAAAAGCGCAAGCGTTCGGAGTCTCGCCGGGTGATGCGTAATTCAGTGAGCACCGGATAAGCCAGCTCATGCATTGCTGCGTTGTGCTCGGTGTTGGCGAGTTCAACTTCATCAAGTAAAAAACTATTGAGCAGCGTACCGAGCGCAACCATATTGCTGATGTCTTCGCCGCGAGCCAAAGCCGCGTCGATCAGGGGCAAGGTGTTCCACAAATTGCGGCGACGCGTGGCCATCGCGGCAGCATCGCGCAAAAATGACAGCCGCAGATTGCGCAAGCGTGGCGTCACTGCCGCCAACGGTGGGGCATCCGCCCAAACCCGATGCCACGATTGTTCTTCAGCGTCGAGTTCGGATGGTGCCGAGGCCTGGCCGTCGCGCTGCAGATCAATCAAGTCAGGGAGGTCCGAGCTTTGTCCAGGGAACATGTCCGGTGGATCACCAAAGCCGAACAAGGATGTGCGGTCGTTGCCGTTAGCTTCGACAACTGTTCCGTCGTCATCTGCACCGTCATCTGCACCGTCTGAGCTGGATACGAGTTCGGCAAATTCATCGTCGGTGCGACGAATCCGTTTGCCGGCACGCGGGGCAACCGCGTAGTCCATCGCTTTGACGGGTGCGCCGGGGCCTTGCATGAGTGCTGCCAATTGCGGCGACATCACGCTAAGCACGTCAGTTTGCACCAGTAGCTCAAACGAGCGTCGCGCTGCACCGCCACGTAGGCATCGGAAGATCTCTTCAAGTACTCGTGGGGGCGCACATTTGCTGATTTCGCCGCGCCAGCGCAACAAGGCTTCAAACGTGCGTGGTTCAAATTCGAAATCCAAGCGCGCTGCGAACTTGAGTCCGCGCAGCATGCGAATTGGATCTTCTTGGAAGCGGATGTCGGGATCACCGATGGTGCGGACCAGGCCAGCTTTAAGGTCGGCTAGGCCGCCGACATGGTCGATAACTTTCTGCTTTTCAACGTCGTAGAACAGCCCATTAATGGTGAAGTCGCGACGCCGAGCATCTTCGGTTTCGGTGCCAAAGACATTATCGCGACGAATAAGTAATTCGCCTTCGTCTTCATCTTCGTCGCGGGGATTGGCGCGAAACGTCGAAGTTTCGATAATTTTGTCGCCAAAAAACACATGCGCCAATCGAAATCGCCGGCCAATAATGCGGCAATTGCGGAACGTGTTGCGCACTTCATTTGGTGTTGCGCTGGTTGCGACGTCGAAGTCTTTAGGCTTTTTGCCAACCAGCAAATCGCGCACACACCCACCAACCAAATAGGCTTTGAAGCCGTTGCGGGCTAGCTTTCGAACGACGCGGTCGGCGTCAGAGTCGATGAGTTCTGGGTCAAGGACAGGCAATACCAGGTTGGTAACACAGCAGGCGATCACGGGGCAACATCGCCTGCCAAAACTGGTGCGCTGCGGCAGGGGCGAAAACCAGTGGATGCCGGGCGGATCCCGGCATCCGGGCATATGCTGAACTCACAACAACAAATCGTACATTAACTGTAGCAGTCTTGGATTCTTACTCGGGTCTCTGACCACGGTACGCGAATGCCGAGCGCGGTGGTCCGAGTTCGTCGTCGGCGCGCCGCGTGCGCTTGCGCCGATGGCGGAAAGCGTAAGCGTTTCGATCGCTTATGCTGTTGAGACTCGTATTGGGCACGTTTTTTGGACTAACCAGGAACGGCCCATAAAAGAGCCAAGAAAAAGTGTGCGAGTAACGCGCGGTGGGTTGAATGCCGGCGACTTGTCGTCGGCAGAAGGGACGGGAACGTCCCCAATGCCAGTCACGTAAGAAAACGTTAACAAAATCCGCAGCAATCCTGAGGTCTTACTCGGTACTCGGACGACGGTACTCGGGCG
>JAYWHS010000152.1:0-1658 GCA_043777635.1 Kofleriaceae bacterium
GCTCCAAAATCTGAATGATCGCGGTATTTACGTGTAAGGTTGTGGCCTTTGCGGCGTTTGGGAAACAGCACCTTGGACCCGACTTCATCACATCTTGAGCCGCCCACTGCGGGCACCGCTGCGACCGATAGCGGCCGTCTTGTCGGTCGTGCCGATAGCCTCGATCTAGCGACCGAACAAGACTGCATCACCCGGGCCCAAGCCGGTAACCTTGCCGCACTCGCGCCCCTATTAACCAGCCATGCCAAGCTGCTCTACGCCACGGTGGTGTTGCCACGGTTGGGCAATGCGGTGCTGGCGCGCGACATCGTGCGCGAAACCTTAGCCACGGCGGTCGAAAAAATCGGAACTTTTGCGTGGCAAGGCAAATCGATTTATCCCTGGCTACGGCAAATTGCAGTGAACAAGATCTTCGATTTGCACCGCCACAATCAGCGCTCGAAACGACTCGCCGATGCGCTAGCCATGCAAACTGCTAGCGCGACCGATGCTGACGACAGCCCCGCCGCAATGCTGATCGCCGACCAAGAACGTCGTCACAATCGCGCGCGCATCGATGCCGCGCTGGCCCAGCTAGCCGAACGCTATCGCAGCACCATTGAGCTGCGCTTGATCCACGAGCTATCGCGCGACGATTGCGCCAAACAGCTTGGTGTTTCGGTAAGCACCTTCGACGTCCTGTTATTTCGCGCCGTGCGCGCATTTCGCAAACAATTTGGCGCTCGCACATCCCAGACCGAGCAGATTTCGGGAGCACAACTATGACCCAACGACCACCGACTCTCACCCGCAACCCGTTGCTTAGCCATGACGACGTTATCGACGACGATGACGGCCGCCTTGATGCGATTCCTGACCCCGATGATGCCGCCAGTTCGTCCGAGCGCCTGCGCGCCGCCCAGTTTGCGAGCTTGCTCGATCACGACGCGGCAGGCGCCCTACCCGCTGCTCTCGCACTCGAAGCCCGGCACAATCTTGAAATGGCGGTAGCGGTACAAGCGGTCGCCGGCCATCACCAACTCAATGACGCCGAAGCAAACGCAATGGTCGCAAACGTGTTGCGCAATGCGATGGCCCCGGTCGTACAAACGCCGGTGGTCGACCAACTCGCAGCGCAACGGCAACGCAAACAACCGCACAGCGCAGCTGCAAAGTCGCGCATGCCATGGATCATTGCAGCCGCTAGCACCTTAGTCGCCGCCGCCGCACTCATGATGTTGATGCTGCGCCCAACGGTGACACCAGGTACATCAGCAGCCGTGCCGCCGCCACGGGCTTGGCAATCGCGCCCTGCTGATGCGTTGATTGGTGCCATCAACCGCGCCGAGGCTGGCGACGCCGCCAAGCGCATGGATGCCATCTATGCCGACCGCCTCGATGGCTACCGCAACGCCCGCTACGCCCAAGCCGGAGTTGTACAATGAGGCCACGTAACCAGCGGCATCAAGGCGAGCCTCGCAGCTTCCGCCATACGATTGTCATCATTGCACTGGCAGGCCTGCTGATGTGCGTGGGTGTAATGGCGTGCGACCGCAACCAAAGTGCCAATGGCGATGACAGCAAGCTCCATGCGCGCGGCAGTGCGGCGACTGGGCCGGTGATCAGCGAAGAATTAATGTTGGCGTTGGCCCAAGCTAAAAACTATCATCACAAAGCCA
>JAYWHS010000153.1:0-5479 GCA_043777635.1 Kofleriaceae bacterium
GGTGCGGCCCGGCGTAAATGGCACTTCAATGGTGCGCCCGGCATCGCTCGCGGCTTTCTCGATGGCCGCATTGCCGCCCAACACAATGAGGTCGGCCAGCGATACTTTGACGCCGGATGCCGACTTGTTGAAGTCTTTTTGAATTGTTTCCAACTTGCCGATCACGTTGGCAAGGGCTTGCGGATCGTTGACGGTCCAGTTTTTTTGCGGTGCCAAGCGAACGCGCGCACCGTTGGCACCGCCGCGCAAATCGGTACCGCGGAAGGTCACGGCCGAAGCCCAGGCGGTTTTTACCAGCTCCGACGTGGTCAACCCCGACGCCAGAATCTTCTTCTTGAGACCAGCGACATCACTGGCACTGATCATTTTGTAGTTGGCAACCGGCACCGGATCTTGCCATGCAAAAATTTCTTTTGGAATCTCGGTGCCGATGTAGCGGGTACGCGGGCCCAGATCGCGGTGGGTCAACTTGAACCAGGCTTTGGCAAATGCCAGTTCAAATTCTTTAGGGTTTTGTTTGAAGCGCATCGTGATTTTTTGATAGGCCGGGTCGAAGCGCAGTGCCAAGTCTGTTGTGAACATGATCGGCGCGTGACGCAGCTTCGGGTCATGAGCGTCCGGTACTAAATTTTTCCCAGCGCCGCCCTTTGGAATCCACTGAATTGCGCCAGCTGGGCTTTTGGTTTTTTCCCATTCAAAGCCATACAGATTGTTCAAGTACTGCATCGTGAACTTGGTCGGATTAGCCGTCCATGCGCCTTCGAGGCCGCTGGTGACGGTGTCTTTGCCTTTGCCCGTGCCGCATTTGTTTTGCCAGCCCGTGCCTTGCGCTTCGGTGCCGTTAGCGGCGGGTTCAGCCCCGAGGCACGACGCTTTGGCAGCGCCGTGGGCTTTGCCAAACGTGTGGCCACCGGCGATGAGCGCAACGGTTTCTTCGTCATTCATGGCCATCCGGCCGAAGGTTTCGCGGATGTCTTTCGCCGACAATAGTGGATCCGGCACGCCGTTGGGGCCTTCAGGATTTACGTAGATCAAGCCCATTTGAACGGCGGCCAACGGGCCTTTCAACTGACGCTTGCCGGGTTGGTAGCGCTCGTCTGCCAAAAATTTCTTTTCAGGTCCCCAGTACACCAGGTCCGCTTCCCAGTCGTCGGTGCGGCCACCGGCAAAGCCAATGGTTTTGAAGCCCATGTTTTCCAACGCAACGTTGCCTGCGAGAACCATCAGGTCGGCCCACGAAATTTTGTTGCCGTATTTTTGTTTAACCGGCCAAATCAAGCGACGTGCTTTGTCGAGGTTGGTGTTGTCGGGCCAGCTGTTGAGTGGTTCAAAACGTTGTTGACCACCGCCGGCACCGCCGCGACCGTCGGCGATGCGATACGTGCCGGCGCTGTGCCAGGCCATGCGGATAAAAAAGCCGCCGTAGTTGCCGTAGTCAGCGGGCCACCAATCTTGTGAGGTGGTTAAGACTTTGTTGAGGTCGGCTTTGACTGCTTGGAGATCGAGTTTCTTGAACTCAGTTGCGTAGTCAAATTGCGTGCCCAACGGGTTTGATTCAACCGCGTGTTGTCGCAATGGTGCCAAATTTACGACGTCGGGCCACCAGAATTGATTCGGCGTTGCGGTTTCGGTGGTGCTTTGCGCAAAGCTGGTCGAGGCCGTGAGCAGCAGCAAGAAAATGAGGGTAAGGGGGTGAAGGTGATTTTTAAATCTGTGCTTTTTCATTTTTTTGTTCACGATGCGGTTGGAGGGTTTGACTCGTTCGCTGATCCGCCAGTTGAAAAGGGCTACAATCAGGAGGGCAGAAATCGGTTAGGTTACCTGATGCAAATTGTCACGGTGGCGTCGGCTTAGAGGTTGCTAGTAGGTCAGAGGTTGCAGGGCGCTCATCAACATGCTGAGCCATACATTGTGTGCACACCCCCCGTACCTCGACCTGAGCGTGCGCGATGCTGCCAAGTCGCTTCACGGTTTCGGGCACGCGCAACGCATTGAGATCGGCACTCTCAAAATCTCGCACTGCACCGCAGCGAACGCAGACGTAATGGTGATGTCGGTCAAGATTGGCATCGAAGCGAACGCCATTCCGTTGAGGGCCGAGCGTTCTGACTAATCCAAGGTCATGGAGCATCCAAAGCGTCCGGTACACGGTATCGAGCGACACCGTGGGCAAGCGATGTTTGACTGCGCGGAAGATCGAATCGACATCGGGGTGCGCTTCGGTGGCAGCAAGTTCTCTAAAGATTTCAATGCGTTGATGAGTCATCTTGACGCCGGCCTGCTTGGCTACCGCCATCAGGTGGTCAACTCTGCTCTGCACGTTGTTACTCATCAAGGTACTCATAAATTCCTAGTTGCGGATAGTTCGTAGCTAGGAATCTAGCCTGATCTAGAAGTCTGTCAAGCCACGTTTGAACACCAACGCAGTCGCATCTTCAGCTGGCTAGCCGCATATTTTACAATATCGCCCGCCGCGTCGAGCGCCATCTCGATCGCCGCACGATAGTGCTTGGCGTTGGCCTCCGAAACGTTGTCGGTCAATAGACCGCCGAAGCCGACAAGCATGAGCGCCAGGTTGATGCCGCGAGCCGTGGGGCTACCTGAGTACGCGAACAGCGCTAGTCCAGCGATGATCAAAATGAAACCAGCGGCTAAGGTGTACCGATACCAACTGAGAAAATTTGCGGTGCGCAGGTCTTCGGCATGCAGAAACGCGACTGGATCGTTTTGGTAACGTTGCTCGAAGGTCGCGATGCGTTGGTTGTTGACGTAGCTTCCGGAGGCACCCATTACGCTGAATAAGGCCCCGACGATAAGGAACGAAAGTATCATCGCCCGGGTTGCGGGCAAGGTCCCATACTTCCAGTTGACAATCACCGCGATCACAACGACAGCAAGCCCCAACGCGCCGATGGTTGCGTGTTCAACAATTTCGCTGCGCAGCCAGCCTACAGTGTGTTCGATTAGGTTCATACGTGTGGTTTCTTTTCGGCGAGCGTGCCACGCACGAGCGTTCGCACGAGACGTGCAAGCTCGACATCTAAATCAGGTTTCAGGTCGCCAAACTCTGCGCGCGCGAGCACGGTGGCTGCGGCTTTGGATGGATGCGCAGATGGCCACGCACCGCCAGCGTACAACGCGGTTGTGTGCGAAACCCAGCGTGCATCGTCGAATGACAAACCTGGCCCAAACCCACCGTCTACGTTCGCGCGCGCCCCGACTGTTTGCAGCGAACCAGTTGGGCACCATGCAGCGGCGAAGCCACGCGCGGTAAGCTGCATATTTTTTCCAACGGCACCAACATTCAGTTACTCTTAGGGTATGAAGCGCGTATGTCCGCTGTGATACCGGTGCCACCAGAGCTTCAAGGTCAAGAACTTGGTTTTGAAATTATCAACGACGGCGCTGTCACGCTCCGTCTTGATGATGGCGCAGAGATCCGGTTAAAACACGCAGTCACCAACGTCCAAAAAACGGATCTCAAAGACGCCGACGGTAATTCAGTTTACCTGTTGAAGTCCTTCGGGGTGCTAACCGTGCTTAAAGCTGCGAGTCCCTCACTCTCGGCCACCGCAGAGGTAATCAAATGACTCTTCCAGACTTTAGCATGACAATGAGCGACAACCGTCGCGCTCAAGAGCAGGTGATCTTCTCGGCGTCAGTTCGAGAAACGGTTTCTGGAACAATCGGCCCGGCGATCCGGTTGGTCGATGCCGACGTAATCGTAAAGTGCTTGCCGCGCGTCGAACCAGGGCGGCGAACCAAAGTGTTTGTGATTGTCCCTGATTTTAATATTGAACGCGACTTGAGTATTATGCAGCTGGTGGGGCAACTCCGTGCTGATTTCGACTTTGATATTGTTCCGACCGAAGTCGCAAACATGATTCCAGCTGACGCATGCGATGTCTAAAACTGTAGTTGTACCGATTTCTGCTCACAAACATCTCGAAATTGCAGAAAACTTTGAACGTCAGTTCGTTGAGATGCTGAATCCAATGAACTCTGATCACTGGACCATCGTTGTGATGTTTTACAGCGCTGTTCATTACCTGCGATATTATTTGATAGTTCACAAGCAGATAGAGATTTCCTCACATGAGGACGTCAGAGCGTTTTTTCGTCGGGATAGCAGCCTGGGGCGAACTGACGTTGCCTATAATACCTTGCAGCAGTACAGCCAAAACGCGCGCTACTACGGCTACAAATATTCGCCAATGCAAGTGCAACAAGCTCATCAGAAATTGTTTGATGCAATTAAGGCCGCAACCTACCGTCGCCGCTGACAGCGTGAAGAGGTAGTCACTTATGCTGCTACGGAAAATCTGCCGTCTGATCAAGCCCTGCAAGGACCTGATCATCGTACTCGATGATTGGCTCTTTGCTGACGCTATTACCGCCACCAATCGGCGGTAGCGGAGCCCCGAGGGTGTAGCCAATAGCACGGTAACCGCGAAGCCGCTTGTCAAACATGCGGAGCAACACTGGCACTTCGCGATCAACGTAATCGAAAATCTGAACTTCGTGTTTGCCGACGTGTAGACGATGCAGCCGTCCAGTGTATTGGACTAGCGTACCTTTCCATGCCACCGGCATCGCAAGGAACAACGTGTCGAGGCGCGCATCGTCAAAGCCTTCGCCGATGTATCGACCGGTGGCGACGATGACTCGTTCTTGGTCGGCTGGAATCGCGGCTAGTTGGGCGACAACTGCCTGCCGAGCTTTTGCGCCCATGCCACCGTGCAGCACTACAACGTGCCGGGCAACGCGGCGTAGCTGGGCGGCGAAGTACAGGAGTTGATCCTTGCGCTCGGTGAGCAGTAGCGGTGTTCGTCCTGCGGCCAGCGCGCCGATCACATCGTTGAGAATCAGCTGATTGCGATCTTCATCGCGAGCCAAGCCAGCGTACAAATCTTGAATCGTCGACGCGGCTGATGCGCTAGGCAGGCTAAAGGTGGTGTCGCGAACCAACAATCGGTGCACGAATGGGCGTTGGGCTGCTTGGCTTTTGGCATCAATCGCAAAACGCACGGGACCCAACTGCATGTGGGTGATTGGTTGATGGCCATCGCGCCGGGTTGGCGTAGCGGTCAGCCCCACGACGTAGCGGGCCTTGACGGCTGCCAGTACGCGCTCAAACGATAGCGCCGGCAAGTGGTGACACTCGTCGACGATTACCTGGCCATACCCTGCAATGACTTCGTTCACCGTGTCGTGCCGAAGTAAACTCTGAATCATTGCAACGTCGAGTCGATGATTGGCGGATTGCTTGCCAGCCCCGATTTGGCCAATTTCGCTGGCGTCGATTCCAAGAAACAATGCGAGCTGGGCGATCCATTGGTCGAGCAGCGGGCGGCGATGCACCAAAATCAACGTACTACAGGCGCGTGCTGCAACCAGATATGTGCCGATAACCGTTTTACCGATGCCTGGTGGTGCGACCAAAACTCCAATGTCGTGCGCGACCATTGCTTGACACGCT
>JAYWHS010000154.1:0-5478 GCA_043777635.1 Kofleriaceae bacterium
GCCTGGGCCACCGCCACTGTTGGTGCCGCAACGACCAGCGAGGCTCGCGCCTGCGCCGCGACGACCACCGTTGCGTCATGATCTTTTCCATCAAAACCATCGCTGCCCATGGCGATCTGCACCCGATGCGGGCCTGCGGGCACGTTGTCGATAACGATACATTTTGAATGTGCATCGGTGACGATCAAGTTGTCATCAATGGCGACGTGCAAGTACGTACCGCTGTCGTGACCGAGTTGTCACCTGCAATTTGCCTACTATGCACCGCGCCGTCATCGCTGTGACACCAAGCCCATGCATGGTGGCCACACACGATGAAAGCCAAACTTGCACCTCGCTACCATGTTCGCGAACTACACAGTTCAGACTTTGGCGCGCTACAGAAACTTGAAGCCGAGATCTTTGGAGCCGATGGAGAAGACTTGCTTTGCCCGTACTACTTGCGGCTTTGCACAGAGTTCTTTTCCGAGACCTGCTTCGTGGCTTTCGCGGATGGGCGCCCCGTCGGTTGCCGTGAAGCGTATTGCACCACCCTTGGCGTAGTGCCAGAGTTTCAGCGCACCCGCGTAACTCTGTTGCTGCTCGCAGGTTTCCTGCGTGCAGTGCTACCCGATGTTGAGACCTGTTGGTTCACGGTCAAGCCTGACAACGACGCAGCGAGAGCCTTGCATGCAATGCTGGGCGCGACGGAAGCTGGCATCGTCCATGACTTTTACGGTCCAGGTGATCGGCGCATCGTGTCGAAGATTGAACGCCGCGAACTAGAAGCACGCCGCGATCGGTATGAGCGACTCGGTCTGTTGCCAAGCTTCGCACCACAACGCGATGCCGTGTCGGAAGTTGTCGTGCACGATGCACCAAACCACGACATCTTGACTTCAGCTTCTCCGATCCTCATTGCCAACGTTTTACACAGCGGCATTCGATCCAACTACGCAACCGGATTAGGGCTGGTGTAACTATGATGCAAGCAAGTTCGTTGGCCAAACTCGCCACCGGCGGCAAACATATCGCGCGCGGGATGTTTCATGCGCTAGCGCAACTCGGCAACGCCCGCAGCACGCCGATCAAAGATGCACACGATGGCGCGCATCGCCTGGCGGCGACCCTCGGCATGATCGCCCGCAGCCACGGCCTACGGGTACGGATCGCCGGTGAGATTCCACGCATGCCGGCCCTGTTGGTTTGTAACCACGTCAGCTATCTCGATCCGCTGGCGATCTTGCCGCTATGCCCAGCGATCCCGATGGCTAAAATGGAAGTAGCGGATTGGCCGATCATTGGTCTGCTCGCTAAACAACTAGGTGTCACATTTATCGACCGCAGCGATGCGCTGCAACGGGCTGCTGCATTGCGGCGTATCGCGAAACTATTAACCCAGGGCGTATCTGTGCTCAATTTCGCTGAGGGCACCACTACGGACGGCCGCACGGTAACGCCATTCTGGCGTGGCAGTTTTGGCATTGCACAACGCTACGCCATTCCCGTGATACCGATGGCGATTCGTTACGACGATCCTAAAATGGCATGGACCGGCGGTGCAGCGTTCTTGCCGCATTATGTCGCCACCGCACAAAAGCAACAAATAGGCATTTCGTTAGTCATTGGTTCGCATTTGTATCCACGGACCGGCGAACCCGTTGAACACTTTGCAGCTCGTGCCCAACAAGCCGTGGGCAGCTTGCTGCACCGCGCCACACCGACGAGAAATCTTGAACTTGTGCGCTCAACTTCAACCACGCCATCCGCGAGGACAACAAGTTATGCAGCAATCCGCTCACGAATATCTACAGCACGGTCAGAATCCATTTTTTCGCTTGCCTAGTGGCACGCTGGCTACCACAACACCGATCGACGTTGCATTATTAGGTGTTCCGCACGACGGCGGCACTACGTACCAACCCGGCGCGCGATTTGCGCCTTATCATGTGCGTCGGGTCTCGGCCATGATTACCGGCTATCACCACGGCGTCGGTGCCAACCTATTCGAGCGCTTGCGCTGCGTCGACGCTGGCAATATCGTGTTCTTGCCCTTTGATCGAGCGGACATGCGACGCCGCGTGGAAGCCGATATCGCCGCGTGGCAACAACGTGGCGCCGTGCCCATCATGGTCGGCGGCGACCACTCCATCACGTTGCCAGCACTGCGCGCGATGGCGGCTGCACATGGTCCGTTGGCGGTGATTCAAATCGATGCGCATCTCGACCTCTCGTCGGCCGAAGTGTGGGGCGATAGTTTTCATCATGGTACGCCGTTTCGGCACGCGATTGAAGAACGCTTAATCGCCGATGGTACGTTGTTTCAAATTGGCATTCGGGGCCCACGCGGTAGCAGCGAGGACGATGCCATCGCTCGGGCTCATCGCCACCAAATCTTTTCGCCCGATGATATCAGCGGGCGCGGCATTGCTGCCATCGGTGCCAGTATTCGCGAGCGGATCGGCGCTCGCGCGACCTACATTAGCTTTGATATCGACGGTATTGATCCAGCCTTCGCACCGGGCACTGGCACACCCGTACCTGGCGGCCTCACCGCCCGCGAAGCGCTTGCGTTACTGCGGGCCTTGCACGGCTTGCGGGTTGTCGGCGCGGATTTGGTTGAATATTGCCCGATGCTCGACCACAGCGACATCACGGGTCACTTGGCGGCCCATGCGGTCTGGGAAATGTTGGCGATCATCGCAGCGCACCGCTCGCCCCACCTTTCATGAAGTTGCATCAGCCGCGCATCAGCACAAATTCTTCTGCAGCAGTTGGATGCACCGCCACCGTGCGATCAAAGTCATCTTTGGTTGCACCCATAACTAACGCGATCGCCGCCATCTGGATAATCTCGGGCGCATCCGCACCAACCATATGCACACCCAGGACTTTGCGAGAGCTGCGGTCGATTACCAGCTTCATCATAGTTTTGTCGTCGCGACCAGCTAAGATATTGTGCATTGGGCGAAATGCCGAACGAAATACTTGCACATCGTGACCAGCGGCTTGCGCGTCAGTTTCGGAAAGTCCAACGACACCGACCGGCGGCTGCGTAAACACTGCGGTCGCAATGCCGTGGTGACTCACCGGCGTTGGTTTGCCGCCGAATAAGGTATCGGCCAAGGCGTGGCCTTCACGGATTGCAATTGGCGTGAGCGTCACGCGATCGGTAACATCACCAATTGCAAAGATCGACGGTACACTGGTGCGACTATAATCGTCGACGATAATACCGCCGCGTGGATTCAACGCAACGCCTGCGCGCTCAAGCCCCAGACGCGCGGTAGCTGGGGCGCGGCCAATCGCACTCATGGCAACACTGCATGGCAACTCGGTGCCATCGTCGAGTACAACCAGCCTGCCACCGCCCGGAAATGGAGCGAACGAGCGAACGCTCGAAGCGGGGGCGACCCGGTTGGCAACAATCGTGCGACCAGCATGAATCACGATGCCGACGCGAGCCAAACCCAACATGACATGGTCGCGCACATCTTGGTCAAAGCCGCGCAACGCTTGCTCGGCCCGCATCACCAACGTTACGGCCGTGCCCATGCCAGCAAAAATGTGGGCGAATTCCAACGCGATGTAGCCGCCGCCATAAATCACAATGCTGGGTGGCAGCTCCGGTAAATGAAAGATTTCATTCGATGACACCCAACCTTCATGTTGATCATCGGGCCAACTTGGCGCGCCGCCGGTCGCGACAACGATGTGCTGGGCCGAAATGGTTTCGCCGTTGAGTTCCAAGCTGTGCGGACCGGTGACCACCGCGCGGCCGTTAAAAACCTTGGCTCCCGCTTTGCCTAGCAGGTCGCCATAGATGGCCGATAGCCGAGAAATTTCTTTGTCCTTCGCTGTAATAAACGTCGGCCAGTCGAACCGCGCACCATCAATGGTCCAGCCAAAGCCACGCGCATCGTCGATCATGTGGCGAATTTCGCTGGCGTAGACCATGAGCTTTTTGGGCACACAGCCGCGAATCACACAGGTACCGCCCCAGCGAAATTCTTCGGCGATGCCGACGCGCGCTCCATGCTGGGCCGCGATACGGGCACACCGCACGCCGCCGGAGCCACCACCAATTACAAACAAGTCATAGTCACGCTGCATGGGCGGCAGCATAGCGCCTTTACTGCGTCAGGCTTGGCCAGGCTCGGCACGACTGCCAGTTGGGTCAGTCTGCACCCGCCACATTTGGCAACCGGGGCACCGCGCACCCGCAGCAGGCCAACCAAATCGACGGCAAACCCCGCTGCGGCCCGTCCGACGATGTTCTGCCGGTTTTGCAAACTTGGCACTGCTGTTGCTTAAGGAGAACTCAACAAGGAGATAAGCACATGGGTTTTTTCGATAAAATTAAAGGCGCAGTTCAAGGTGTTACCGGCAATGCAGCGAAAGTAACGGTGGAGTTCAGTCCACAGTTCGCATACCCGGGCGACACGGTTTCCGTGCGCGTCACTGCAACTTCCAATGGCCGCGAAGTTACGTCGAAGGGCGTGTTCATCGATTTACTTGGCCTCGAAGAAGTCAAGCTGCGCAAAAAAGATCATCGCGATCTATCCGACGATCTCGATGTGTCGCGCAACACCCTCGAACACAGCCAACAAATTGCGCCGGCCTTTGTATTAGCAGCAAACGCCACCGCACAATTCGAAGGCCAATTTGTTGTGCCGGGCGCTTCACAACCGACCTACCACGGCTCGTACGCTAGCCACAAAAATCAACTGCGCGCTCGGCTCGAAGCCAAGGGCAATGATCCAGATACCGGATACATCGAGTACCGCGTCGGCGTCCGCAACTGATTGTAAAAGGGACTTTCCCGCTTTCCCGTCCCTTCTGCGCCACATTCAACTGGCAAGTCGCCGGCATTCATCCCACCACGCGTTTCTCGCGCAGTTTTCGGGGACATTTCATCCGCTGGTCCGAGCTACGGGCAACAAGTAGAACTAAACGGGCAAGTAGCTGGTCGTCCCAGTGCTTGCCCGACGTACGTTTGGCCTACGACTGCGACGCAGACGCGCGCTACGGGCATGCAGTAACGTTCACTGCTATATCGTCGACGAAAAAGTTGGTGTTGTTCCGAAAATCGGTGGTGGAGCGAAACATCAGTTTGACTGTTTGGCCAGCGAACGTCATCGGCGCATTGAAGGTCAACGTTGCGTACGCGGTGCCGCGATTAAGATTGCTCAACGTTCCTAACGTTGCCAACACCGTGCCACCGGTGGTGCGGATGGTGACGATCAGCTTGTCGTATTGGGTTGCCGTCGAGGTTTCTTCAGTACCAATCACGTACTTGGCAGTTACGCTGAACGTGGTGGTGGTGGCCGGCACCACGATATCTTGTGAAAGCTCGTCGGTGGCGCTATCGGCGCCGCCGAACCACGCCAGTTTAGTGCCGCTGGTGGTTTGCATGCCGCTTGGCGGCGTCGTGATGATATCAAGCGCCGGATCGTCCGGCCGTTGCCGCCAGCTTGCAGTTGCTTCGAGATTGCCATT
>JAYWHS010000155.1:0-1656 GCA_043777635.1 Kofleriaceae bacterium
GAGCCGTTTACTTGGGCTGAGGTTAATTGCACCGGATTGAGGTAGGTGTGGTCGAGATTGCTGTTGTGCGTAATGTCGTTCCAGGTTGCGCGAATATCATCGAGTTTCACGCCCGCAGGGTCTTGTTCCCGGGCAACAGCATTTGTGGTCTGGGTTGCGATGATTGCGTCAAAGAAGGTCAAGGAGGCTTTGCCGATCGAGACGAAGCCGTTGACGGTTGACGCTTTTAATTGTGGGAGGGCCCACCCGTTGACTGCAGCTTTTACATCACCGACTTTTGCGGTTGATCGTCCCAACGTTGCGAGCACGCCTTCGCTGACTTCTGCAACCTCGTAGCTGTTGTTGCAGCCATCATTTGAAAGCCGTGTGAAGGTAGCCGCGACCACTGCGGAAATGGATGTCGCGGTAGCGTCGATTTCGCTGCGGTAGGCTGCAAAACATGCATCAAGTTCGGCGTGAAACGTTTTGGTAAATGTGGTGGCTACTTCGGCCGCCGTCGATCGATCCAATCGAGCTTTTGCTGAAGCGCTGTCAGCTTTACCCTCGCTGGTTTGGTCGTCACTTTGCGCTGCAATCGTGTCGGCCTCGTAGAGGTCGTCACCTTCGCTCACGCATGCGCATGCCAATAGAGACCAAATTGCAGTCGGGACCAACAGCGATGATACTCTTTTCATAACCTCGCCTAAAGCAATGGTTGTGCCACGATGGGTTTGTGTGATTGCGTAGAGTTACATCACGCTGGCGTGGTCACGCCAACTGCGGTAGCCGGCTTCGGCTGGCCAAGTAGCCAGTTTTATGAATGTTTTGCGACACATGTGACACAGTCTTACGCGTAAATTGTGCCCACTGAAGTTTGCGATCGATGCGGTTCGAGTTGTGCCGGCAATCATTCAGAACGCTGAACGGATCTGGGATTTGCGTGCGCGCACTAACGAGGCTTAGGCTTTTTGATCGAGCGCGCAGGCTTACGCGCAGCGCGTTGTGCGGCCGGCAGGGTTTTCGTTTTGTTGCTCGATGTTGAAGATGTTCGCTGGGCCGTCCGCTCATGGCCGCGTTCGCTGCGCAACATGCCGCGCATTGTGGAGTCAAACCAAATGTTGGTGAGTTCATCGTGCGGTCGCCAGGCGAAGTCATCAACGTGGCCAGCGACAATCATCAAGGACACCAGGCCATGTACGCCAGCCCAGATGATTTGCGCCAGCGCCTGCGCGTCGGTGAGCTCTGCGCGAAATCGGCCGGTTGTCATAATTTCTTGGACGGTGTGCAGCAACAAGTGATAGCCGGCGATACCTTCGCTGGGAGCGTCCACATCGACAGTTGCCGGCGCAGATGGCTTACGCATCGGCGTCATGAACAACAACTGATAGTGCCGAGGCATGGTCAGTGCAAAATTGATGTACTCGTGGCCCAATTTTTCTAAGCGGTCTACAGCGTCGGAAACCGAGGCCGCGCGCTGCAAGGCATTGGCAAATTTGCCAAAGTCTTCGCGAACCATTTGCTCGACCAGGTCTTGTTTGTCTTTGAACTGCACGTAGATCGCGGTCGTCGAGTATTCGATTCGTTGCGCAATTTCGCGCAGCGTGACCGCTTCGATGCCGCGTTCGACGAAAAGATCGCGTGCCGCATCTAGGATTAGCGTTCGTTTCGCGAGTCGTT
>JAYWHS010000156.1:0-1655 GCA_043777635.1 Kofleriaceae bacterium
TAGGTGTTGTCGAAGATGTCTTCGAAGCGATAACGGCCACGCACGCGGACCCGGATTTCTTTGGTCGGCTTGTACAACCCAACCAGCCACGCCGAAACATCATGCCGATATTTGGTGGGATGCTTAATTGGATCGTCGACCCAATCGTGCTGCGCTTGCAGCGTGGTGTTGAGCTTCTTGTTCGGTTCATACGACACCCGACCAATGGCGGTTAGCTGTTGGCCTTTGCACGGAATCGGTTCGCCATTTTCGTCATTCTCCGTCGAGATTTCGTAACATTGGCCACGGCCGGTCTCGCGCAGATCTTTGTCGCGGACCCGGATCCACGAGCCCCATCGCCATTGCGACGTCGCGCGCACATCGGCGCGGAACCACGCATCAAGTTTCGGAATGGACGTACTTGGCGTGACCCAGAAATCAACATAGCTACGCAAGGCCAACCGCTTGTTCACCCATTGGTGCCGAATCCGGCCGCCAACTTCATCGCGGGCGCGTTGGCCATTCACTTCATCCGGTGCAGCCAACGGCCGTGCATATGGATTGGCAAAATTGATGCTGTAGTAACGCAAGCTGGCTTCAACTTCTTGATCTTTTTGCGTTGCTGTCGCACGCACAATCACCGCCGGGCCACCACCGCCGTTAATCGGCCCGGTTGGATCCGGCGATTTATCGAGGCTGTAGGCAACTTCGCCGAATACGTCGAGCCATTTGTGACCGAACGCGACATTGGCACCAATTGCACCAAAACTGCGGCCGGTCGGAATCCGTGAATACTCTTGGGTGTCGAGGTCGACACCTCCGACGAGCTGTTGCTCATATGCGCCGTAGCCGGTAACGCCAACATGGGTGCGCCGGTCGATGTAGTACGTTGCATTGGCGCCACCAAGTACTTCGCCAAAGATATTTGGCAGCGTCGAAAACGAAAACCGCGACGCCGGCGACAACAGCGTACCATCGGGTTTGCGATATACATTGGGCGCGGCGCAGTTGGGATCACTGTCGTCGTTGGGATCAGCGCACACACCGCGATTGACCAACTCATATTGGTAAATGCCACGGCGCGAATACGAGGCCCAGCCGTACAGTTGCATCCAGCCATCGCCGAGCGGAATATGTTTGGCACCACCAGCAGCGCCGAACAAACCATCGCGCCAGCGAAAATCCGGCGTGACATACGGTGCGGTCGTGGTGTCACAACGCTTGGTTGCCAGCTCGCCTTGCGACTCTTTGCAACTGCGCGTGAGATCCGAGTCGAAAAACAGCTGATCATCCGTCATCAAGCCGTTGGGATTGTACGAGTTGGTGTTATCGAACACCAAGCGTTGACCAAAGCCAACCCGGTAGCTGCCGACAATTGCATCGTACGTATCGGTCTTGTAGCGCGCAAAAACTTTGGGCACTTCGAAACGCAGCGACGCCGCATCCGCGATCAGCGCTTTGCGAGTTGGATCCCATTGCGCGTCACCTAAACGCAACCGCGTGAACACACCCGCAAAACCAGCGTTCCAATTTGATAGCGCCGAGACCCGGCCACGCAGCGAGGTAGCCGGTACATCACGATCTTTGATCGACGAGCGCGCCAGCATCCGCACAAAGCCGTGCGCATTGAGTGGATTATCGCGGGCTGGGGCTTCGGTCAAAAATGCGGCAATCGC
>JAYWHS010000157.1:0-1654 GCA_043777635.1 Kofleriaceae bacterium
GCTGTTCGTGATGTCTACAAACAACGGATCGGCGTTGCTGACATTGATCGCCGGTGATCCACTGACAGTCGGCCCCACTATATTTTGTTCGCTGAATACACAATTGCCGTTGATGATTGTTGGTTGGCGAGGTGCCCAAATAATCGAAGCGCTAACTGCTACTGGCGATTGAGCGCAAACGATGTGAGGCACACTAACGGTAACATCAGTGTCAGCAATGGTTGTGAAACGTATAGAGCCTGTGGTGCGGGCAAAATTGAAGATGTTGCCTTTGGGCCGTGCAATGCTGAGATTTTCCAGCGCAATTATTGCGTCCGTTGTTTCCAGCACTGCTGTCGGTGCCACAAAGCTGAGTCGCCGCAAGGTTACGGTGGTTGGACTAGACTCAAATCGCAGGCCAGCGAAATTGCTTACAATAGAGTCGACCCATGTGAACTTTACTGAACCAATTGACGAAACATTTGTGGACTTCACAATGTTCACGTGACGCATTGAAAGTTCGCCACCATTGCCGTTGAATACACTAGCGTCGCTCGAAACCTCAAAATCAAAAATGAATATCTTATTTGCAGACATTCGTATTGGGGCAGATTGCGCCGCTGACGTCACTAACTGTGCACCATTGCCGTGATACGCGATTGTCGGTTTTTCCTGAATGCCAAACGTCTGATTGTACATCCCCGGCGCAAACGCAATGTGAAAACGCGCTGGCGTCGCCAAGCCTTCGACGAACTGCACGGTTTTACACGGCTGGGTCTGCACACAACCACCCGCATCTGTGCCCGTCGGTGAAATATACAAAACATTCGCTGGCTCCACGCAGGTACCGTTTACATCGCACGCACCGCTGGCACATTCTTGATCGTGTTCACACAAGCGGCAGTTGTTGTCGTCGCCGCACACCGGTTGCGCTGCGGCACATTGTTCATTCTTGGTGCAGGCAACGCAGGCCCCGGTGGTGCCGCAAAATGGCGCAGCCGAAAAGGCGCTGCAGTCACCGTCGGCGCTGCACGCTTCGCAGGCATACGTGTTCAAATTACAGGCTGGTTCGGTTTGGCCACATTGGCCGGTCGCTGCGCATTCGCGACATAAACCATCGCCGCAATGCGGTGCTAATGGATCGGTGCAGTCAACATCGAGGCCGCAACTAGCTGCAACACACTCATGGGCCGCGCAGGTGAACCCTGAATCGCAATTGGTGCCATTCGGCAAGCCAATCGCCGCGCAGTCGAGCTCGGAGATGCAACACAATGAAGGGTTGGTTTTGGTGCAAGCATCCGCAAAAATAATCAGCCCAGCCGCAAGCGCAGCGACCACACACAAATACAAAGTTTTCACCGGCCGGAGTCTATCGCTTTGGTCACACGCAACGCAAAGGAAGCTGTGTCGACGTGGGCTATTCCTTAATAGCGGAAAATTCCTTGAACGCGAACAACACGCCGAACCAACGCGGCCGGCGGCAGCATTCAGCGCGGGATCAACGAATCTTGGCCTGCGTCACGCATTTTTTTGCGCCATTGCCCCATCAATTTCACGAAAGCCTCGGCCAGCTCGGGATCAAACTGGGTGCCGGCGCAGCGATCAATTTCGCCTATCGCAACATCGTGGGGCAGGGCCCGTCGATAAGCGCGGTCAGAAGTCATCGCATCATACG
>JAYWHS010000158.1:0-5459 GCA_043777635.1 Kofleriaceae bacterium
CTGGCAGTGCCGCGTTCTTCATCGCCAGAAAACAACAAAGCGAAACCTTGGCGGTCGGCCGGCGCGATGGCTTGCACTGCTGCAAGCCCGGCTGCGATCGCACCTTTGGTATCGCAAGCACCTAGGCCGCTGATTCGCTCGGCGCTGCGTTGCGGCTGCCAGGGATTTTGACTCCAGCCGTTGTTGGCTGGCACGGTATCAATGTGAGCGTTGAGCAACGTGGTGGCGCGACCCCAACTTGCATAGATATACGCACCAGGACCGCCATGTTTGCGAGGTGCATCCTCAATTTCAACATGGTCAGCGCCGAGTTGCTGTAACAACGGCGCCAGGTATTCACATACTGCGCGTTCATCGCCGGCGATGCCGTCGGGCCCAGCTTGTTGGGTTGGCATCGCCACCAAGTCGCACAGCAGTTGGATCGGATCGATCATGAGGCGGGTATCGCACAGCCGACCCGGTGATCGTGAAGCGAGCTTCAGGTTTTTATCGCTTGCAAACGCTGCCATGCTGGATGCGCAGCGATCAACCCAAGCGAAGTTTGTAGCAACGACTTGCCTGGCTCCATGCGATGCCAGGTTGATGCGCCCGACGGATGCGGCAAAGCGATGACATCCATGGTGTGGCCGTGAAAGCTGGTGCGTACCTGCGTGCCGACCACATCGGTAAGTTGCGCGACCTGCGGCAAAACTTGGGTGATTGCTAATTTACCGACTGGCAGTAACAACGCCGGACGCAAAATGTCGACTTCAGTTCGAAGATGCTTGGCGCAGGCGGCGATCTCGGTTGGATCCGGCACACGATCGCCACCCTTGGGATTTTTGCCGGGAAAACATCGACACACCGCAGCAATGTAAGCGTTGGCACGAAACGTAGATTCGGCCACGCCAATGCTCGCGTACCAAGCAAAAAGCGTTTTGCCTGCGGTCCATGCAAAAGGTTTTCCGGCCGCGCCTTCTTTGTCGCCTGGGGCTTGGCCAATCATCATGATGTCGGCCATCACCGGGGCACCGGAAACCACCGGCCCCACCATGTGAGGGCAGGCTTGGCAGGTTAGTAGCTTGCGGTAATGTTGTTCAATAGTGGGTAACAGCGATGGCACGGCGGCACTATGCCTCAGTTCCACCGCTTTGGCGTGTTGAGGGTCACGGTTGCACAGTTGTTACAAGCCATCCTTGCCAGCTCGCGCTACAATCCGTGGGTGCAACGAACTATGGAACATCAGCCACTGATCGCTCGAGTTTTAGGAGCTGCGTATCTGCCACTGCGGTTGACGCGGTTAACCGTAGAAGAAGCCGTTGACGAGAAATGCCGAGTCAAAGTTGTGCTCGCCGAGCGCGATAAGGTCGTCGAAGCCGAAGCCGAGGGCGTCGGTGTTGTCGACGCAATTTTTACTGCGCTACTCGCTCGTTACGGTGGCGAGTACGCTTCCCTCAAAACCTTGGCGCTGGCCGGGTTTTCAGTATCGGCCAATCTCGAAAGCAAACGAGGCCAAAGTGGCGTCGATGCCGCAGGCACAATCATTATCGACGTGTGCAACAGCGAAGGTAACCGGTTTTCGTTTTCCGACACCTCACGCTCGGTGACATCATCTACTGCCCGAGCAGTGGTAGCAGTGGTTGAATATTTTGTGAATTCTGAGCGCGCGTTTATCACCCTCGACAAAGCCCGCCGCGATGCGATCGACCGCAATCGCGACGACTTAGTAACGCGCTATACCGCCGAAATGGCCGAACTGGTCGAAAGCACCAGCTACACCGAAGTTATCGAAGCGATTCGCAAACGCATTTGACGCGAACCCGCTCCGGAACAGCGGTTGAATTTTAATCGATTAGAACCATGGCGCAACATCGGCGGCTAATTTGTAGCCACTGAGTTTAGCTCGCCCCAACAAGCCGTAAAAATAGCGGTAGGTTGCGCGGTCGTGCAAATCACCGTCATGTTGGATCGGGCCCCACGCCACTTTTTGCGCAGCGAGCAAGATTTCACTGCCGCGTTGGATCTCGGAGTAGTCGGGCGCCATCGCATTGACGATGGGCTGAATCTGGGTCGGGTAAATCGACCACATCCGCAAAAAGCCAAACTCGCTGCGGGCTCGGTGAGCGTCGGCGTAGGTTTGATACGGATTTTTGAGATCGAGCGTGACGTTATGCGACGGCACAACGCCGTTGGCCAACGCAGCGGCAACGACATCGGCTTTGGCGCGAGCCAATAAGGCGTGCTCAAATTGTCCTGGTGATTTCATGGCACTCGCGGGAATGGCACCGTGATGACCCGAAATGAAATCCATTAGGCCGAAGTCGAGCACTTGCAGCCAAGGCAGCGCTGCAATTTGATGCACGTCGCGCAGCGCACCGTGGGTTTCGATCAGCACATGAATCGGGATCTCACGCGTGATGTTATGGCGTTTGGCTGTCGCTGCGATGTAGTCGATCATTTCGGCGACTTGCGCGGCTTGGGTCGGCTTAGGGATCGTCAAGTACGCCACTCGATCACCGGCGCCAGCGAGGATGATGTCGACATCCTGACGCCACACTGTGTGGGCTGGGTCATGGATGCGGACCCCGGCCATGAGATGTTTATTGGCTGCGGACTTGAGTAGGTCCACGACCATCGTGGCATGTTCATGTTCGCGACCGGCTGGCGCGCCGTCTTCGAGGTCCATCGTGATATCGAAGATCGGGCCGAGCTCGTGTTGTAGTTCCAAGGCTTTTTTGATCAGCTTTTCACTGCCGCAAAAGTGCTCGCATGAAGGAATGACCGGGAACGACTTTTCGCCGCCGAACAGCGCGTCTTTGGGATGCATGTCAGTAGTTGTACTGCAAACCGCGCGCCGCTTCGACAACTACCGGCGTGGTTGTGAATCGTCAACAAGGAGGCTAGTGTGTAAATAACTTTATGAGCCTTTCCGATAACCTGCAACGCGCTGCCACCACCCTCGCTAGTGCTCAACGGGTCCTGTTGACCAGCCACCGCCGGCCTGATGGCGACGGTACGGGGTCTATGTGCGGTTTAGCGTCGCTGCTGCGCGCAGCTGGCAAAGTTGCGGTGATTTATTCAGTTGATCCGATTGCCCGACGCTACCGCTGGCTGCCCTTGGTTTCATCGGTGGTTTCATCGATCGCGTTTGATGAGTGTTTTGATTGCACGGTGGTCGTCGATTGCGCCGATGAAGCGCTGCTCGGCAACGTGTTGCCACCGCCCGAGGTTCGAGGCACGCTCATTACGCTTGATCACCATGCGAGTGGTCATCCATTTGGTGACATCGCGGTGTGGGATCCCGCCGCTGCGGCAGTGAGCGTCATCGTGCATCGCTTGGCAGAAATGATCGGCTGGCCACTCACCTTAGAAGCTGCGGTACCCCTGTACGTTTCGTTGATCAGTGACACCGGTGGATTTCGTCATGCCAATACTAACGCCGAAGCACTGCGCGTGGCTTCAGAGTTGGTACATGCTGGCGTGGTGCCCTCGACGGTGGCCAGCAGTTTGGAAGAACGCGCATCGCACAACAAGCTACGCTTGCTCGGTTCCGTGCTCAGCACGCTTGAACTTCATTGCGACGGCAAAGTTGGGATGCTGACAGTCACCGCAGACATGGTTGAAGCCAGTGGCGCATCAATGGAAGACATTGAAGGCATGGTCAATTGGGGCCGCAATGCTGACGGCGTCGCAGTGGGCGTATTATTGACCGCCGCGAAAGGCGGTGGGGTTCGGGTGTCGATGCGCTCGCGCAGCGATAAACTCGATGTCGGCCGGGTGTGTATGTCGTTGGGCGGCGGCGGCCATCCTGGTGCCGGTGGATGTCATCTTATCGTCGAGCCGGCTGTTGCCAAAGAGCGCGTGATTGCGGCGTTGAGCAAAGCCTTCGCTCCGCGGGGCTAAGCACAGGGCTACCCGACACGCGCCGACTCGGTCAGCTTGGGCGGTTGCCCGGCGGCAGTACTCTGGCCATTCCCATTGCCACCTCGCCAGTGCTAGGATGCGCCATGGCTTTTGCTCGCCGCTTCGCTCTCATGAATGTTGCCGTTGCTGCAGTTGCTGCCGTCGCGCTTGCGGCGTGCGGCGACGATAATGGCGCTGGGCTCGATGCTTGTCGCAGCAATTGCGGCGATGCCGCGCCGACCGATGCACCGACCGATGCGCCGAGCATTGATGCGGCCCCGGATGCGAATCCGTTGATGCCGTCAACGTTGGCGGAAACTGGCTTGTGCGCCAATCCATCGTGTTCGCAGATCAATGCGGGTATTTTGGCGTACACCCCACGCTGGCAACTGTTCAGCGATAATGCCACCAAGAAGCGCTGGATCTATCTACCACCCGGCAGTCAAATCGACAGCACCGAGATGAACTACTGGCGTTTTCCCGTCGGTACCAAGTTATGGAAAGAATTTACCCGCGACGGTGTTCGGGTTGAAACTCGGTTGATGATGAAAGTCGGGCCGGCCGATACCAATTGGTTTTACATGTCCTACGGCTGGAATACAGCGCAAGATGCCACGGTGGCCCGGCCGTCGGGCGAACAAAATGCCAACGGTACCCCACATGATATTCCTGGCCGCGGTGCATGCCGGCAATGTCACGAACGAACATCGGGTCGGGTCTTGGGTTTTTCAGCGCTTGAACTCGATGTGCCGGCCGCAGCCAATGAGATCAGCCTGGACTACTTGCTCGCGAATACCTTGCTCACCGTTGCACCGACAGGCGGCACCCCCAAATTTCCACTGCCTGGCACCGCACGCGAGCAAAACGCGCTGGGTTATTTGCATGCCAACTGCGGGAATTGCCACAATCCGCGCTCGGATATCATTGACGCGCGGCCGATCCAATTGTTGTTGCAAACCGATCGCTTAGCCACGTTAGCCGATACCCCGGCGTATTCAACTGCCGTGAACGTCGACGGTGGTGCGATTGGCAACGTGACCAAGCTCATCACCCCCGGCGATACCGATGGCTCAGCGTCAGTGCTGATGTTGCGCTTCAATACCCTCAGTGGGGGCATCCGCATGCCGTTGTTGGGCACCGAAACGATTGATCAGCCAGCGGTGACGCTGCTGCTGACGTGGATCGCAAGTATTCCACCGCTGTGAACCATCCTAAGCAGCCCCCATTGGTGGGCATTGTTGTCGTCGATAAACCGGCTGGGCTCAGTTCGGCGCAAGTAGTGCACCGTATCCGGTTAGCCTTGCGCGAGCCTTGGGCTGGTCACACTGGCACGCTCGATCCGTTAGCCACTGGAGTGCTGCCGATTTGTCTCAATGTCGCAACCAAGTTGGCGGGTTACCTCATCGCCGAGGACAAACGCTACACGGCGCAGCTGCAGCTCGGTGTCGAAACCACCACGTTGGATCGGCTAGGGCAGGTGACGGCACGCGCCTCCGACCACGATGTAGCTGCAATTACCGACGAGGCATTGCAACAAGTGATGTCGCGGTTTGTCGGTGATCAAGCGCAAATTCCGC
>JAYWHS010000159.1:0-5457 GCA_043777635.1 Kofleriaceae bacterium
ACTGCTACGCGCGGTCGGAACCTTTGCGCAGCCAACCGTCGCTAATTCATATCAGGATCATGATTCGACGGCGCGCTGTTGGCGTCTGCATCATCATCGCCGCCATCGTTGCCATCATCGGCGCTGTCGTCGATTTCCAGCAACGCCCAGTAACCGTACGGATTGTAAAAGAAGCTGTCTTCGGGATACCGCAGGCAGGGGCCGGCGTCGGCGATCGTGCGCACATCGTCGTCGAGGTAGAGCAAGCGGTCGAGCGGCGTACGGGTTGCTGCGGTGCGCAGGACAAAATCGCTGGCGCGATCAAACCAACGAATCGATTCGACGGCATCGAGCTCGGCTGGCATTTCAAAATCGCGTTGACCAAGCAAGTGCATGCCACAGGTGTAATAAACTTCGTCGTCGGCATCGAGTAACGGCAGCCGGACGAAGGCATCGCGTAGCAGGTTGGGCAATGCCACCGGTTCAATCTGCGCGGTGGTTGCCGCCGCGGCATCAGCGAGTCTTAGCCATTCGGTGCGGCCGTGGGCAATGCCTGCGCTTTCACTTTTGGCTGCGGTGCCACCAGCGCGCAACAATGCTGCAATGATGCGCAAGGCAGCCGCGGAATATGCCAACGATTCGCCGGCCATCACCGGTGGCGACATGACATAGACCACCGCTTGGTGGCGAGCCACGGCGTCACGGTCTTCGTCGGTCCAGCTCGGGCGCGAACGATCGCGGCAGCTTTCGAACGAATCGACCATGCGCGGTTCGGCGGTCAGCAGGCTGTATTCTTCGTCGATCGTGAACACACTATCGGATGCCAGCATGACAGCTGTGCGGACATCTTCAAACGACGACCAATTGCCGACAACGCATAAAATGTGTTTGGGAACCCACATGGCGCGACCTTAGCAGGGTTGGGCGGTTGGCTGCAGCCGTTGCTGGAAAAACTCTAGCAGCCGATCGAGAGCGAGCCGCGTCGGATGCCCTGGGGTGTCGACAAAGTGATGGGTCAGCACCGAATGCGCCGTGCGCGGTACGTCGTGGGCATTGCCGCTGGATGAATCGATTTCAATGGCAATAAAGCGTTCACCCAGGGCGGCGCGCAGACTTGCAAACCGAGCGCTCGGCACTAAAAGATCGCCGGAAAAGCGCATGCCCAGCACAGCGAGCTGCTCGCGCTCCGACCGGGCGCAAATCTTTTGCAGGGTGGTGTCATCAACGCCAACGGCCTGGCGCTGCGCGCTTCGCACGGCAAATGGCAACGATGGCTGGCTCAATGCGGGCGCGATCACTGCGGATTCCATCATCATGCCCAAGGCAAACCCTCCGGTGAGGCACATGCCAATAGCGCCGACGCCAGGGCCGCCACGCTCACGATGGGCGACCGCCGCGAGTTGCCGCAGCCAGTCGACGATCGGCGAGTTGCGTTGGGTTGCCCAGACTGAAAACTCTCGCGAAACGCAGACCTGTGAGATGGATGCGGCCGTATACGCCGCGGTGACTGCTTTTCCAGGCACGCCGAACAGCGACGGCAAGTACACCGAAAAACCCGCAGCGATGAGTCGCTCGGCAAATGCGAAGACGCCCGGATGCAGTCCGGGAATTTCGTGCATCACGACCACCGCAGGACCGGCCCCACCGACGAAGACGCTGTGCTGCACGCCTTGAAACGTGATCGGCCGGTCGGTGCAACTGCCAAAGCGCAATGCGTCAGGCGCGACGGTCACGTCATGCAGCGCCTGAAATTTGCCACTGCTGCCTTCGACCAGCGGAATCACGCGTTCGATCGCTGCGGATGGCAATGCGCTGTAGATGTGCGGAAACAAGCCGGCGGTGCGAGGCTTCGTCGATTGCGACGGTGACGGCGCGGCGGCTTCTTCGCGGACGTCGAGTCCGGCCGTGGCGATTTGTAACGCTACGACATCTTGGCCGGCGTAGTAGCGTTGCGCGGTGGCTTCAAGTTGCTCACGGGTTGAGCAATGAATGAAACCTTCGCTTGCCAAACTGGGCGGGGCGTAGGGCACGTGGCGCGGCATTGCCAGCCATGCTGCACGCGAGATCAGATGGAATACCGTCGAAGTTGCCATGAGGCCGACAATCCGCGATTTTGTGATGAATCGGTCATTTTAACCTGCATTTTCTACGAGGCTGCGGCGGTGATCTCCGGCTACAATGAAGCCGTGTCTGCATCAGCCAAACCTTGGGTTGCGACTGTTATTACCGCGTTCGTCGTCGCAGGCGCTGCGTGTTCGGACTCAGGTGGCGGCAAGTTGGCCGTGTGTGAAATGGATCCGTCGATGGTGTCGACGACGGCCAGTGCATTGAGCATTCAAGATCGCAAAGTCATGGGCGCTGGCGTGCCGTACCAACCGGATTTGGCGATGCCTACGCGTGAAGCCACGCTGCGCTCGTCGATGGCGGCGCGCCGCGAGATGGCCTGGCAAGTGGTTGGCCGAGTGCTGCAACCGACGCCCATCGCCGAGCCCAAGCTGCTGCCGCAATTTGGCTACCAGCCAACCGTGCCGGCCTGGCATACCTGGTACGGCCGCGACGATTTTGAACGCATCTTTAAAAAGTTGTATCGCGACATGGGCGCGCCGGGTCGCCGCGTACACCAGCCGTTCGACGCTGCAACTATTGCCGGCGGCGTGACATGGAATGCCTCTGCACTCGATGAGCTCGGCAGCACCAGCTGGCCAGAGTCGCGTTATCTCGACTATTTGGCAACGGCAACTACCGACGACAAAGCCCATGGTTTTGGCGGGATTTCGCGGGTCAGTTATTCGCCTGGCACCGTCACTCACATGTTGAGCAGCTATCCCAACATGTTGGCTTGTTTGGATCAGCCTGAGCCGGCGCCGTTTTTAACTGACCCGTTAGTTGAAGGCCGGGCGGTTACCAACAACGAGCGCTTGGCACTGGAACAATGCGAGTGGCGCGTACTGGGCCCATTTATTTCGGCGAGCGATGCCGAGTTTGCGGCAAGCATCGACGGTGACGGCGACGCCGACATCTATGTGCGGCGCGGCCAAGCGCCGGATATGACCACGTTTGATTGTAAATCTGACGGCTCAGCGTCGGTGGAACGTTGTGCCGTCGACGGTGGTGGGCCGATCTACGTTGGCGTGTTTGCGGCGAAGGCCAGTGCGGTTACCGTTGGCGTGGAGTATCGCGAAGCCGATTCGCGCAAGCCGCCATGTCTGAACGGCGAAATGCCACGCGACGCGGTGTTGGTGAAAGCCGATTGGCATCGCGCGCAGTTCGGCGCAGCGATTCCTATTTTTGATACCTCGGGGCCGCGGATGGCCGCGCGCCTATCAAAGGCTGGTAATTTTTCGTGGGGACCTGGTGATGGCCAATCCGACCCGCCCGCAACTGATATCTACACGGCGACGTTGCCCAATAACAATACGTTTCGGATGGCGTCATTACACATCATGACCAAAGAACTCGATCATTGGGTTTGGATCACGTTGTGGTGGTCGCCAACTCCAGATCTTGATTTCGGCTCAGATCGTCCCGCAGCCATCGCAGCACTGCCTGGGCCGTGGAAAAACTACAAAATGTGCGTCGCCACCGATTACCTTGAAGGCGACCCTGATCCACGCGGTGGCATGACCGGTTCGCTCGGCGATGCACTCGCTGCGGTGTATCGGGGCAGCAACTCGCCAACCTGGTGCAGCAATCCGTATCTGGAGCTGGGCGAGCTCAATGCCAACACCAATTGCATCGGCTGCCATCAGCATGGTGGCACCGATATCGCAGCGGAAAAAATCCTCACCGACATGCCAGCGATGGGCTCAACCCGGGTGCGCAATAACTTTTTTACTGACTATTTGTGGTCGTTACGCGGTGGCCGCGGCGAAGACGTTACCGCAACTGTGAAAGCCGAAGCCGACTTCTGGGCTGTCAGCGATCAGTAGACCAAGCGTAGTTCGTACTCGGCCGGTACTCGGCCGACGGGTACTCGGCCGACGATCCCGCTCCCCAGCGTTTGCTGGGTTAGCTTGAATGTAACGGAACGAAAATCCGGTGATGCTAAAAAACTTGGCGGTGGCATGATGCCAGCGTCGAGGCACCTACCCCCTGCGATGGCAGTGTGACCGTTCATTCGTGACGCTCGCGCCACCCGAGCCAGATGATTTGCGCTCGTCGCGAAGGCCCGGAATGAACCACTTAGGGTGCTTCGAACCGGGCACTCGCGACACTCCCTCACAGTCACCTGCCATCTTGGTGGTGGCCGGTGCCCGCCGCTTCCGCGCCTTGCCCCACTACTCCGAAGAACGCACAACTTACTGTCGGACCATTCGTCCGAAAGTCCGAAAGTCCGAAAGTCCGAAAGTCCGAAAGTCCGAAAGTCCGAAAGTCCGAAAGTCCGAAAGTCCGAGTCCCGGACTCCTGCCTCCTATCCCAGCTACCGCGCATCCTGCCTTGCACATGTTTCGAGCGTGGAAGTCCGAGGTTCGTCGTCGGAGGCCGAGTAGGCTTTAGCCAATCACGGAAGCGCAAACATTTCGATCGCTTACAACCACTTGCGAACCAGGTCTTGGACCCGGGCCACAGTGCCGTCGCCGTAGATTTGATGAATCATGCCCTTGAGCCGTTGCACTGCGTTTTTAGGCTGGCGAAAGGTCATCATGTTGATCGGCAGCGATAAGGTTTGTTCGGCCGTCGATTTCACTCGGCAGAATTCACGGATGCCTTCGTCGCCGTGAATACGGCCAAAACCTGATTCGCCGACGCCACCAAACGGCAAGCTCGGAATGCCGGCAAAGCCCATGACAGAGTTGACCGAGGTCATGCCAGCACGGATGCGATCGGCGATGGCGCGGGCTTGGGAACCAGCAAATACCGACGAGCCCAAGCCGAAGCGCGAGTCGTTGGCCAGCCGCACCGCTTCATCGAGGGAGTTAACTTTAGCGATCGGAATCACCGGGCCAAAGGTTTCTTCCACCATGATTTTCATCGTGTGATTGACGTTGGTCAACACGGTCGGTTTGATGAAGTTACCTTCGATTTCCGCTGGTCCACCGACGACAATCGTTGCACCTTTGGCAATTGCATCGTCGAGGTGATCGCGCACGATCTTGACTTGCGCCGCACTGGTCATCGCGCCAAAGTCAGCGCTGGTATCACCGGCCACGGCGGGTTTGAGCTCCCGCACTTGTTTGACTAGTTCGTCGACGAAGCGATCGTGAATGCTAGCGGCAACATAGACCCGCTCGATTGACACACAGGCTTGACCACAATTGGTTAATGCTCCAAACACACAAGCTTCGGCGGCTTTTTCAATGTCTGCATCGTCGGCGACGATCATGGGATCTTTACCGCCAAGTTCAAGCAGCACCGGGGTTAGCCGTTCGACTGCGGCCATCATGACCCGTTTGCCGGTTGCTGCCGAACCGGTAAATGCGATTTTGTCGACGGCAGCCCGTGCCAAGGCCGCACCAGTTTCGCCAGCGCCGGTGACCA
>JAYWHS010000160.1:0-5453 GCA_043777635.1 Kofleriaceae bacterium
ATGGTGCGGGCTTGTTGGCCACCACGTAATTTCACCGCAAACTGTTTGTGCTGCACAAACGACAGCCGCAGCGCTTCGCGCGAAATCGCTTGTTCAATTTTCAGTTCGTCGAGGGTTTGGGGAATCGTCGTCGGCCGGATCATCTTGTTGCCAATGCGATCGCGCAAGTCGGCTTCATTGAGATCAAACGGCACCCAGCGCTGAATATTGGCAATGCCAGCTTCCGCCAAAACGTTCGACACCGAATACGACATGCCAAGGTTCGCCGACACCGTACGATTGAACGTCTTGTCGAAAACCGAGAACACGTCCGTGGTAGCGCCACCGATATCAACACCGACGACGTTCACCTTGTCGCGCTCCGCCAGCGCTTGAATAATCAGGCCCATCGCGCCCGGCGTCGGCATGATCGGCACATCGGTCCAGCTCATCAATTTGCTATAGCCCGGCGCTTGCTGCATCACATGTTCAAGAAATAGATCATGAATCGCATCACGCGCTGGGCCAAGGTTTTCTTCGTCGAGACTTGGCCGCACGTTGGCGACAAATTGCAGCGCAACCTGGCCACCTAACATCTCTTGCACTTGCGCTTGCACCGCCGTGTTGCCAGCGTAGATCACTGGCAAATTGAAACCATGGCCAAGCCGAGGTCGCGGTTGTGCAGCACGCAACATTTCAGTGGTTGCCAAGACATGCTTGGAGGTGCCACCGTCGGTACCCCCAGCCAACAGAATCATATCGGGCCGCAATTGCCGAATGCGCTCGATCTTTTCATGCGGCGCACGTTTGTCATTGGTCGAAAGTGAATCCATCACGATCGCGCCGGCGCCCAAGGCCGCCCGAGCCGCGCTCTCGGTCGTCATCTTTTTAACCACGCCGGCCACAATCATTTGCAGCCCGCCGCCCGCCGACGAGGTGGAGATATAAATATCGGTGCCTTCGTCGCCAACCTGCGGCGAGATAATGCGCTGATCAGCGCTACCACGGGTGCCGGTATCGGTTAGAAATTTCCGCCCACGCAGTTCTTCAATTTCACGCACTGCATTGAGCACCCCGCGCGTCACATCTTCAACCGGCGCTTCCACCGTGGTCGGCGCTTCGCCGCGTGAAGCCAACCGATACTCGCCCTGGGCATTCTTTTCGATCAGAATGGCCTTGGTTGTCGTCGAGCCACAATCGGTGGCGATCACCGACCGAATCGAGGCTGGGTCGATCGCTTTGCGCTCATGCCCTTTAGTTTCGACCGGTGCTGCACTCATGGCGACAGACTACGCCCGAGCCTCCAGCCGACGCAACAGCAGCTCGACGGCACCGCGTTTTTCTAACATCCGTTGCACCCGATCCCAGGTTGTCGGTTCTGGCCACGCCATGGCGATAAACGGACGGAATACCAACATCATTTGGCTGCCCAAAAAGCCCATAGGCTTGGATGACTCTAAGAAAAACAACGCGGCCGAGGTCAAGCGGCGCTTGGCCAACGCATCGGCCAGCTTGTCGAGCATCGCTCGATCCTCGTCGGTAATGGCCTGTTCAAGCTGGTCGGCTTGCAGCTCTTCAAAGTTGGCCATTGGCTGCTTCCGTGGGTATGGATTGCTTAATTTTTTCTGCTAACAGTGCCTGCACCGGCGCAGACGGCTGCGCCCCAAACAACAACACTATGCCACGGTAGCGCTCCATCCAGTGTGGCCGCGCAAATGGCGACAACAGCGCACCGCGGGTGCCAACAGTAAACCGCCGCAACTCGTGCCAGGCCCGGACGCGGCGCCGGCCCAAGCGCTGCTCGGTGACCGACGTATCGTCGAGGATGTAGGTCGTAGGCAGCCAGAATGCCGCAGTGGCCACCAGCAAAATGACCACTGCTAAGCCGGTGAGCAACAACGACTGCAAACTTACCAATACCGCCCAGGCCGCTAATGACACGATTGCCGCAGCCAGCGCAGCATCAGCGGGCCGTTGCCGGGCCGGATGAACTGTCCACGATATCGTCACACAACACTCATCGCTTAGGCTCGGCGCGGCATCAATCAGGCGTGAGCGGCTCGCCCGGATCGCGGAACAAACGGGCACGAACCCGTTCGTGCTGCCGGGCTTTGTACGCATCATGGCTACAATCACCAGCTTCATTTTGCATGGCGGTGTGCTTGTCGGCAATTTGGAACTCGGTGAGCACAAACACTACGTGCGACATGGTCGAGCGAATTTCGGAGCTTGGGATCAAGCGCTCCAGGCGCAGCGGCAAGTCGGCAACAAAATTGACGATGCGATACCCGGTGCCGGAAAATTCATTGTACGGCTGCGCGGTCCGTGCCCGTTTATCAGTGCGGCCGGTTTTGCTTTGCATGATCGCATCAAAATCGATCAGCTGATTGACCGATTCGCCGGGCACCACGTAATTAAACGGAATCAGTTGCCGCACTAACGTTGCTAACGTTGGCGCCAGATCGTCCATGTGCGGCACGATCAACCGAAACCGCAATTTGTCGTAAATGTTGGCCGCCAGCGTCGAGCGCTTAGCCATTAGTTTGGTGATCTGCGAATCCTTGGGCTTGCGGCTCCACTCAAACTCAGCGATCGGTGCGCCAGCCGCGCGCAGCTGCTCGACCACGTGCATGACTTTGAGTTCGATTTCACGAAAGATGGCATCATCCGAAACCGCGACTTTGAGCAACGCTTGCCGGCCGTTGATGTGATGAATGATGTGCATCACTTTGAGTGCGACACATGCCCATTTTTGTTGCGGGCCCGGGCGCGATGCCATCAGAAACAGATCGCGCGCGGCGACTTCACCAGCGACATCGTCAGGTACCGAAACCGAAAACGCACGGCCTAAGTATTCAACTGCATCGGCGCGAATTTCTTCGAGCCGATTCATTTCATCCTCGGAATCTGGGTCGAACTCGTTGAGCCGTAAAAAGCGATCCACTTCGGCGTGGTCGATAAATGCTAACCGATGCCAATCGATGACGGAATCGCCCCGCAGGAGCAAACGAATTGCATCGGTATCGCCCGGTGACAGATCTTCAAGAACTGGCAACCGTCCAACCCGGGGAAGCACTGTGGGGCGCACGGGCTGTCATGTATGCCATTGCCGCACAAAGCGCAAATGGCAAATGCCTATTTGGTCAAGCGCACGGTCGCGGTGAACAAACTGCATACGGCGACGGCGGCGATAAGATTTCCAATTACTGCGATCATGGGTACTACCTTGGCAATGCAACGCGTCAGCGCGTGCGGTTAGTTCGGAATAATCATCGTTACCTGCGCTGTTGCAGGTGTCCAGAAAATGGCAGTTTTTGCAGCAGGTGGCGTGCGCGCGTGCATGCCACAACCCGGCAATCATGCCTAGTACCGCCGATCCAAAGTTGGGCGCGGCGTGGCTCGGACCAGCCAACCCAACCCGTGCAGCCTCGCGTTACTTACGGGCCCGCAACAAATTTCGCGACGTCCACCACGACCATACAATCATCGCGCCGCAGATGCGCGCCGTCCACCAGCCCCACACCGCGCGATCAAGTTCGCCACGGCCTTCCATAATGACCGCAATCGACGCACCCGCGATGCCGACCCCAGCAAACATGACTTGGTGCCCAAGCCGATACATCAATTGACTCGACGCTTCGAGATTGCGAAATTTAATCTGCAGGTCGCCACTTTGCGCAGCACGCATGAACTTGCGCATTTCGCCAGGCAACGCAGTCACGGTCATGACCATGTCCTTCGATGCGTCAACCAGCAGCTCGGACCAATCGCCCTCATCACCTAAGACGAAGCGTTCAATGTAGGGTCGGATAACCGTCATCGGATTAAGCGTAGGATCGAGTTCGGTACACAGCCCCATGATCAACAACATCGTGCGTTCAAGTACGATGATTTGTTTCGGCACATGAAAGTTGGCGGACAGTTCGCGGATCGAGATATCCATTTTGCGCAAGTCGGCCAGGCTTTCCAGGCTTTTTTGCGGATCGAACTTGATATCTTTAAGGTTGAGCGAATCGAGCGAAATATTCTGTTGAAACTTATCGTGAAAATATTCGATCACTTGCTCAAACATGCGCTCGTCGGCGCCTCGTGCAACAAAGCCCATTTGGCGCATCGCGGCCACGATCCGCGCGGTGTCGCGGGTGATGGCGCCCTGCACCAACTCAACCATGCCTTGGCGCATCTCGCCGGGAATTTCCGCGACCGCACCAAAATCTAAAAACACCAACTGTGGGTTGCCATGCTCGTCGGGCCGCACCAACAAATTGCCGGGATGAGGATCAGCATGATAGACGCCGTCGGTGAAGATCTGCTGGCAGTACACTTCCACAACCTGACGCGCCAGCGTGCCGCGATCGATGCCCATTTGCTTAAGTGCGGCAAGATCGCTAATTTTGCATCCGGCTTCAAAATGCGTGGTCAGCACGCGACCGGTGGAACGCTCGCGCACCACCTGCGGGAACTTGACATCACTGCGACCTTCAAAATTGGCAGCGATACGTACGCCGCTATCAGCCTCGGCGCGGTAATCGAGTTCGGCGATGACGAGGGCTTTGATTTCGCAGTACACTTCGTCGAGGCCTTGGTACGGCACAAACCATGAAACGATGCGGAAGATGCGGCGCAAGGTGCGCAGGTCACTGCGCACGATTTGTTCAATTTCCGGGTACTGCACTTTGACAGCGACTTTTTCACCACTGTGCAGCCGCGCAACGTGCACTTGACCAATCGATGCTGAAGCAATCGGGCGCACATCAAAACTCGCGAACAACTCATTCGGTGCGGCACCGAGTTCCTCGCGCAACCGCGCTTCGATGTCAGCATACGCACGCGGCGGCACGGCATCTTGCAGGCCTTCAAGCTCGCGGCGAAATTCTTCGGGCAAGAAGTTGGTCATAATACTGATGAGCTGACCAACTTTGATGAACAGCCCTTGGAGCTGACAGATGGTTTTTTCAATCCGCCGGGCATTGCGTAAATGCGCGGCATGTAGCGCGTGATCGACCCAATCATCTGAGCGAAACCGCGACCAGAAGCGGACGCCGAGATAGCTCATGATCACGCGAACCGTGGTCCAATAGGCGCGCCAGGCACGCCATTGCTGCAGCGGCCGGCTCGATTGCCGACCGTCGTAGTTCGAGTTGCGCTTTGCAGCCAGCATGGCAACCGAATCACTGGCGTCGGGCGTGGTGGCATTAGGGCCCGAAGCTGGAGCGAACGAGCCGACGTTCGGAGCGGGGCCCGATGATGGAGCAAACGAGCCGACGCTCGGAGCGGGGCCCGAGCTAGTGGCCGTCGTGCTGCCATGCGTAGCAGCCGTAGGAGGCGCAGTTGACGCCCCCGCTGCCCCCTGTTTGGCCGGCTGCTCCATGAGCGAAATTGTAACCTACGCAGCGCCGCTGCAAATGCTTTTGCGGCATTCGTTTAGCGGCACATTGACACGGTGTGCCATAGTCCTTATGGGAGCCCTATGG
>JAYWHS010000161.1:0-5442 GCA_043777635.1 Kofleriaceae bacterium
ACCGATTGCTCCAAAGACGGCCGCCCGTTACGCCCAGATCCTTGGCCACTCCGAAGCCTCGTTTGTTCGACTGGTGCTTCAGGATGAGCTGCGCAACGCGGGCATCGCTTTAGATGTAACAGTCAGCCCACGTCGCAAGAAAGCAGCGTAGCCAGGGGCATAGTAACCGGCGAACCACGCTATCGCTGACGCGAGCCGCTAAGCCAGCTTTGACGACGCGACAATCAGCGGCGTCTTGGTCTCGCAACACAACAAACATGGAACGAGGCGTTTGCTAATGTCGCATTTTGCAAGCGATGTTGCCGTCGACAATGGACGCCAGCGATTCGGCGAAGTTGAGCTGGCTGTACATTCTTGTCGCGGTGATTTTTCGTGAGTGCCCGATGTCAGCGATGGCCGCCAGCTTGATGAAGTGAGCGTCACTAGCGTTAAATCGAGCATCGATTATTCAGCAATGTTTCCGTGTCGCTATCGACGAGGACGGGTTAGAGGTAGGCTTGCGCCCTGATTGATCACAATACGTAGTCGCGCGACCAAGGAACCCGACGCATGAGCGATGACCTACTCTACCAGCGCGTTGCAGAGATCTTGGAACAGGCCCGCGGCCAGGTCGCACGCACGGTCAACACGGCGATGGTCCAGGCGTACTGGCTCATTGGCCGCGAGATTGTCGAAGTTGAGCAGGCTGGTGCCACACGGGCCGGTTACGGCGAAGCAATTATCACACGGCTGTCGACTCGTCTTAAAGCGACCTTTGGCCGGGGCTTTGGGGTTCAGAACTTGCGCTCGATGAGGCTATTTTATCTAGCATTTCCAAATGGTTCCGCACTGCCCGAGATTCACCAGACACTGTCTGGTGAATTGATTGAATCCAAGGCCAACGCAAATCACCAGACAGCGTCTGGTACATTGGCGACGCGGCCCAAGCTGCTGGGTGCAGCCCAAAAAAGCTCAACTCCGTTGAGCCTTTTGACGACCTCAACCCCGTCTGCGCGAGTGCACTTTCCCAGCGCCCTGGCCTGGTCACATTACCTAGTGCTGCTGCGGGTCTCACGTCCAGAAGCGCGGGCGTTTTACGAGATCGAGGCGGCGCGCGAGTGCTGGTCGGTGCGGCAACTCGAACGCCAGATCGGCGCGCTGCTGTTTGACCGCCTAGCGAAGCACAAGGATCCACAGGCGGTGCTCGCACTGGCGCGGCAAGGGCAAGAGGTTGCCCAGCCATCAGACGTGATCAAAGACCCGTTCGTGCTGGAGTTCCTCGATCTCGGTGAGCATCCTGCGCTGCGTGAGCGCGACATGGAGCAGGCGATCATCGATCGGCTCGAAGCGTTCTTGCTGGAAATGGGCAAAGGCTTTTGTTTTGTAGGGCGCCAAAAGCGGCTGACCGTGGACGGTGATCATTTTTACGTCGACTTGGTTTTCTACAACCGGTTGTTGCAGTGCTTTGTGCTGGTTGACCTAAAGCTTGGCAAGCTCACGCACCAGGACCTTGGCCAAATGCAAATGTATGTGAATTATTTCGATCGAACCCAGCGCGCGGCACATGAGGCCAAGACGATTGGCATTGTGCTGTGCTCAGAGAAGAACTCCGCAATGGTGAAGATCACGCTGCCCGAGGACAACGACCAGATCGTGGCGAGTACGTACCAGATGTATCTACCGACCGAAGCTGAGCTGCAAATCGAGCTGACGCGCGAGCGCGATGAAGCCGAGCGTGTGCTGCGATTGACAACTGACCCAACCGGCGTGGGCGAGCCGTGATCGACCTACTGACTGACATCAAACCGGTGTCGGCGAGCCTAACCGCCGAGCTGCGTGAACTGGCGCGGCAACGCGGCATCGTAGTGTGGCTCGACAAAGAAGGCAGCTATACGGCGTTCGCCGATGCGTTAGTGGCGAGCGGCGCAGCAGCACCGGTGCCGATGCAAGCGTTTCGCGGTAGCTACCTCGAAACCATGTTGGCCCTCGAAGATCTGCAAGACGGCGTGAGCATGACGCCGCTGGTGGTTCATGTACCGGGCCACACCGAGGAAAGCATCGCCGAGACGCCGCTGTTTGAGATCTATCGAGCTGGCAAACGGCATCGGCGTTCGCTGATTTCGCTAGTGCGCGAAACTGCGTATGGCCGGGCCACACCGACAGCAATCGATGCGTTTTTAGACCAGCCTGGGCTCACGCTCGACGGCGCAGATGCTTGGCTAGCCCGACAATCGGATGCAGCGGTGGCGGTGAACGGCCCCGACTTGAGTTTACATTCGGCTGAGGCGTTGTACGACGACGTTGCGAGCCGTGGGCAACTGGCGCAACAACTTGATCGGCCGGAAGTCGCGCGCGCAGTGTGGCAACGCGCCGAGGTGCTGCTCGGTTTAGCATCGAGCGATCGTCGCACGTTGCTTGAAGAAACCGACGACGAATTGCCGGGACGCACCAGCTCTACCGCAGAAATTGCCGACGACGTAGCCACGGCGCTAGCGCGTTGGGCATTAGCGGTTGAGTTTGTCCACGACCTGCGACGCCCGCCGACTGATCCGTGGCTGATGCCGTTGCAGCACCTGCCGAAAGCTGTGGTCGCTACCTGCCAGAAGCTCGCGATCCATCTGCGGCACGCGCATGACAAGCAGTACGCCAGCATCGCAATTCACATGGAGCCGTTGCTACCAACCGAGGTTGAGCAAGCCACCGCCGACGATCTTGGTAAGATCGATACGTTCCAGTTCGAAGACACCAAGGTCATGGCGGCGGCGCTCGACGCACTGCTGGGCGCCAAGTTCCAACGTGCCTACGATTTGGCGCAGGCTCGGACATCGGGCAAAAGCTTTTGGACTGCGTTCGATCTGCGACGACGAATCGCATGGAACTTGGTTGAACGTGCAGCTCAGCTCGGCTGCCATGTGCTAGCCAACGCCAGCCTGCTTAAAGACTGTCGCAATCTTGCCGAAGCAGTCGAGCGTTACGCCGCCGCAGGCTATCAAGTTGATCGCAGCCACCGGCAACTTGAACAAGCGCGCGAAGAATTGCCGCAACTCGACATTCCTGAAGCGGTGATGCTGCGGGCGCGGCTTGATGAATTGCGCCGGGTGTATCGCAACTGGGCCGACGACACCGCGCGTATGTTCAATGCCCTGTGCCGTCGTGAAGGGTTCTTGCCGCCGGCCGAATTGCAGCAGCGCACGCTGTTTGAAGACGTCATGGTGCCGGCCGTGGCTGAGGACGTAACGGCATATTTCATGGTCGACGCGATGCGCTTCGAGATGGGGTTGCAGCTAGCCGACAGCCTGCGCGAAACCAAAACCGCCGAGGTCACGGTGACTGCGCGCTTGGCCGAGCTGCCGACGATCACCGAAGTTGGAATGAATGCGTTAGCGCCGGTGGCTCGTGCTGGCAAGCTCACCGTCGATTACAAAAACGGCAAGATCCTTGGCTTCCGAGTTGGCGAACTGCGCGTCGACGGACCGGAAGATCGACGGCGTGCGATTCATGAACGGCTCGGCGGTGATGCGTGCCCCAAGTTATCACTCGAAGAAGTTGGCGATCGTGACGCTGCGAGTCTGCGCAAATCGCTGGCGCGGGCCAAGGCCGTGGTGATCCACTGCGAAGGCATCGACAAAGCTGGTGAAAAAGGCGTGGGCCTAGCGGTGTTCGAGCGCGAGTTGCAAAACCTGCGCGCAGCGTGGCGGGTGCTTTATGAAGCCGGGGTGAAACGGTTTGTGTTCACGGCCGATCATGGCTTCTTGCTGCACGACGATGTGACCCGCGATGCGTTGCCGCACGGCAAACAAACCGACCCACAGCGACGACACGCGCTGACCGAGCAACGCCGCGAACAAGATGGCGAGATCTGCGTGAGCGCGAATGAATTGCAGTACGAAGGTGCTACCTTTCACGCTGCGTTCCCCGACGGTATTGCACCGTTTGATCGCGGCGCGCGCAGCAAAAACTTTGTCCACGGTGGCAATAGCCTGCAAGAACGCATGATCCCGGTGATCATGGTGCGGCATCGGCACGCCGCCGGTGGCGAAAAGGTTTCGTATGAAGTGCAGGCCCGTGGCGATCTTGCGGTGGCCGGGATGCACAGCTTGATTGCCGTGGTGCAGCCGACCAAGCAAACCAACCTGGTGTATGGCAGCAGCGCTGAGATCGAACTCGCGCTTGACTGCGCCGACGAGGTTGGCGTGCAGGTGGAGCTATGCGACGTCCACCATGCTCGACGCACCGGCGCTGGTGTGGTGGCCACCGTCGGTAAAGAGTTCCGTGTGTTCTTCCGGTTGGCCGGCGACGTTGAAAGCCGTGCTGCGGTGCGGCTGCGCTCAGCGAGTCGGGTTGCCGAAGTTACGCCGGGCGTTACGGCCGAGCGCTTTCAAGTGATCATGCGAACTCGGCCGGTGGTTGTAGTGACATCACCGGCGGTGGTACCGGCTGCGTCGGACACATCTTGGCTCGACAAGTTACCAACCGGTGTTCGTGCGGTGTTTCGGCAGCTTGCGGAGTACGGCTCGATCAACGAAGCCGAAGCGACACGCTTGCTCGGCGGACCGCGCCAGTTCCGCGCGTTCAGTCGCGATCTTGATACCTACCGGGTGCAAGCGCCGTTCGGCATCCGTGTTGAGGTGACAACCGGTACCAAGTGCTACGTCCGCACCAAGTTGGAAGAATGAACCATGCTGACCCAGAATGATGCCAAGCACGTCTTTAACCAACTGCGCGCCGGCTTAGTGCCCGAGCGTGGCCTCGACGCGTTGGCGGTCGGAGTTGGCAAGCCGCGCGACGAGCTACACCGCCAGCTTGAGTTAGTCCGCGACGGTAGCGGCAGTATAAAATTTCTGCGCGGCGGCTACGGCTGCGGCAAAACATTTATGGCGCGGCTGGCCATCGCCGATGCGCAGGCTCGCGGCTTTGTCACCAGCTTTGTGGTTGTGTCCGACAACGATTTGCGGTTCCACCGCTTCGAAGAAGTGTACCGCAAGGTGGTCACCGAACTCGCAACCGAAAGCTGTCCACGCGGTGCGTTAGGCGACATCCTCGACCGCTGGATCGCCAACATCGAAGCTGGCATGATCGAACTCGGCGTCGCCGACACCGCACCGGATTTCGACGAGCGGGTGCGCGCCAAACTCGACGAATCCTTACGCAACCTCACGGGCGGCAAAGCGCCGGCCGATTTTGTCCGGGTGATTCAAACCATCTTCGATCTCAAGCAGCGCGGCGAGTACGCCGACGCTGGCGCACTGATCTCGTGGCTCAGTGGCAGCGAAAACGTTGCGGCCAGCGTCAAGAAACAAGCCGACATCAAAGGCGATATCGGCAGCACCGATGCGTTGGCGTACCTGCGCGGCATTCTCGAAATCGCGAAGGCTGCTGGCTACAAAGGCATGCTCATTGTTATCGACGAAGCCGAAACAATTTTGCGTATGCGAACCGACAGCCGGCATAAATCGCTCAACG
>JAYWHS010000162.1:0-1647 GCA_043777635.1 Kofleriaceae bacterium
CGCGATTTCGTCGCCAACGTTTCCCACGAGTTACGCACGCCGGTCGCGGTGATTCGTGCCAACGCGGAAACTCTACAAGGCGGAGCTAAACGTGATCCCGAAATGTCAGCCAAACTTATTGATGGCTTACATCGCAACGCTGAACGCTTGGCGCGGATCTTAGCCGACTTGCTCGACCTGTCGCGGCTCGACGCCGGCCACTATCGGCTCGACTTAGGCAGTGTGCCGCTGCACTCCGCCATTGAACAGGCCGCCACGGCCGTCGAACCTTTGGTGAAACAACGTGGTTGCACCTTGGTCATCGATGCTGACGCAGATCTACATGTCCGCGCCGACGGCAAAGCCCTTGATCAAGTACTAGTCAATCTGATCGACAACGCAGTGAAGTACGGCGCTGTACCAGGCACCGTCACGATTGCCGCTCGCCGCGATGGCGACCGAGTCCGCATTGAAGTTTGCGACGACGGACCGGGCCTGGAACCAGCGCATCAAAAACGCGTGTTCGAACGATTTTACCGCGCTGATTCATCTCGATCGCGCGAAGCCGGCGGCACCGGGCTTGGCTTGGCGATCGTCAAACACTTGATCGAAAGCATGGGCGGCGATGTTGGCGTCGCAAGTGCGCAGCCCCACGGCTCGATTTTTTGGGTGCAGCTGCAAGCGGCAGCGTAGGCCCCCTACTGGCAAGAATTGCACTGCGGCGCGGCCGACGAGCAGCCATTGGGTAGCACGTCGCATCGATTGTTGGGGCCTGCGCAATCGAGCGGGCCACCGCAACTGCCAACGCCGGCACACATGACGTCACACGCGCAGGCGTTGTTGCAATCAACTTGACCACACGAACCGGTGCCGATGCAGGCGACCGTACACTTGCGATCGCCACACCTGACGTCATTGCAACTACCACTTCCGTTACAGGTTACGTCGCATTTTTGATTGCCGCTGCATTGCACCCCAGCGTTGCAACTGTTGGCGTCGTTGCACGTAATGGCGCAGTCCCAACCAACCGGGCACACCACCTTGGACTGGCAGTTGTTAGTGCTGCACGCAATTCTGCAGGTATTGGTGCCCACATCGCAAGAATCACATCGTCCTGGACAGACTTTGGCATCGATCGGTTTTGCATCGATGCGCGGTGCATCGACGGTTGAGCCACCGACGCAGTACCCGTCCACACAATCGCGGCCATTAGTGCAATCCGGCTTGGTCACGCAGACCAGGCCATCGCTGCGATGGTCAATTGAACACTGCGTGTTGCCAATGACCAACAACGTTGCAAACAAAACTCCGATGATGACCTTCACGGCTGACCTCCAAAGCTAATTGTGAATCCCACACCATGTGGCACCAGCGCTGGCGACAGCGTCACGCGATCGGCATTTTTCGCACGCGGTGATTTCTGCAATTCTTTGACTAAAAAATAACTCGACACGCCACCGATTACGAGCCCACTGACAAACATCAAATTGCCCCAATTGCCGGAGGAGTCGGCACGATCTTCCAGGGCTTGCAACGCTCGAATGTCATTGCCAGTGGCAACTGGCGCTGCATTGATTTCATCTTGCAAGCCACTGGCGTGACTCCACAAACTGATACCGACCACCAGCAACACCCCTCCGCCAACCACGCCGGCAATGGCCAACTGCT
>JAYWHS010000163.1:0-5423 GCA_043777635.1 Kofleriaceae bacterium
TATCAAGCAGTGAAGTGGCGCGTACCTAAGCACCCACGCCCTACGCTCCATTTGCCAGGCCGGCGATACACGCGCCATGCAGTTGGCGGGGCGCCGGGCCTTGCGGTACGGTCGCGCCATGCCGACGAGCTTTCACCGTTTGTTTATTGCCAACCGTGGTGAAGTGGCAGTGCGGGTTGCACGCGCTTGCGATGCGATGGGTATTGTGCCGGTGTTTGGCGTGAGTGAAGCCGACCGTGACGCGCCGTACACCCGCAATCGTGAAACTGTACTGCTTGGGCCGGCCCGCTCGGCGCAAAGCTACCTCGACGTTGAACGCGTGGTGCAAGCGGCAGTGCAGGCGCGCTGCACAGCGTTGCATCCGGGCTGGGGATTTTTGTCGGAAAATCCGTTGCTGGCCACACTTTGCGCCCAGCACGGCGTGACGTTTATCGGGCCGCCACCGGCGGTGACGGCCTTGATGGGCTCCAAAACCAAAGCCAAGCGCGCCATGAAAGCCGCCGGCATGCATGTGATTCCTGGCAGCGATGGTCCGTTGGCCGATGCGGCCGAAGCTCGCCGGGTTGCCGATGAAACCGGCTATCCGGTATTGTTCAAAGCTGAAAACGGCGGCGGCGGGCGTGGCATGCGCATCGCGCGTAGTGGCGCCGAGGTCGAAAGCGCATTTGCCGATGCCCAAAACGAAGCGCGCGCAGCGTTTGGTGGCGACCGGGTCTACCTCGAAAAGTTGATCGAAGGCGGCCGGCACATTGAGATTCAAGTGTTCGCTGATCGCTACGGCAATGCTGTGCATTTTGGTGATCGCGATTGCTCGGTGCAGCGCAATCATCAAAAGCTCGTCGAAGAAAGCCCGTCGCCTGTGATCTCCGAAGCTCAGCGCCAAGAAACCTGCGAGATCGCAGCCCGCGCTGCTGCTCGCGTGGGCTATGTCGGCGCTGGCACCATGGAGCTATTGCTCGATCCAGCAACCAACGTCTTGCGCTTCATGGAGATGAACTGCCGCTTGCAAGTCGAACACACCGTCAGCGAAGAGCGCTCAGGCGTTGATCTCGTCAAATTGCAGATCGAAGTTGCTGCCGGCCGCGCGCTGCCGTTTACCCAGCAAGATATCAAATTTACCGGCCACACCATCGAGTGCCGGATTAATGCTGAAGATCCAACCGCCAACTTTGCGCCAGCGCCAGGCATGATTACGCGCTGGTCACTACCTAACGTCGCCGACGCACCAGCCGGCTCGATTCGCGTCGACACCCATGTCGAACAAGGCTACGTCGTGCCGCCGCACTACGACAGCTTGATCTGCAAAGTCATCGCATCGGGTGCTGATCGCAACCAAGCCATTGACCGCATGATCGCCGCGTTGGCGTCGATGGTGTGCGAAGGCGTACCGACCACCATCCCGATGCACCTGGCGATTTTGCGTTCCGATGATTTCCGCAGCAACCGCTATGACACCCGAGCGATTCCAGGCTGGCCAAGCTCAAGTCACTAACCCGCATCGCTTTGGCATATTTCAAAAGCTGCTGGGCGGTCTCGGTGCGATTCTTCGCCAAAAAACACGTCAACATAAATAGAAATATTCAGATGTACCCAAAAAATTGGAGTCCGATATCCGGACATACAACCGTATGCTCAGCCGATGCTGCGATCCCGATCAGCGCAGTCGCATCGAAACTACCGCCAATTCAAGTTAGGCCTCGCTCCCTCCCAAGCCTCTGGGAGCCGACCGTTCACCCACCGTCGCTCGCGCTACTGCTCCTCGCGTGAATTCGGCGGCGCTTTAAGCCCGTACTTTTCCATTTTATAAATCAGTGCACGCCGCGATATCCCGAGCGCCTTCGCAGCCTGAGTTTGGTTATTGCCAACCGCTTCAAGCGCCCGCTGCAAGGCGTTGCGTTCGACCGCACCAAGTTGATCGCGCATGCCACCGTCGGCACCGGCGCCTGCCGTCCAGCTACCAGCCCGCAACCCAGCTTCTTTGATCCGCTCAGGCAAATCCGCCGCAGTGATTACGGCTTCGGTTTGCAATACCATGGCGCGTTCGATGGCATTGCGTAGTTCACGAACGTTACCAGGCCAGTCATAGGCCAGCAGCGCCGCTTTTGCATCGTCCGTTAACCGGACATCCGATCCGGACGCTGTATTGCCAACGCTGTGCATAAAGTGCTCGGCCAACGGAATGATTTCATCGCTGCGATTACGCAAGGGAGGCACCGCAACCGTAAAAGCTGAGATTCGAAAGTACAAATCTTCGCGAAATCGCCCGGCTTTGACTTCAACGTCAAGATCGCGATGGGTCGCGGCGACGACGCGGGTGTCGACCGCGATTTCTTCGGTGCCTCCAACTCGGGTGATTATTTTAGATTCGAGCACGCGCAATAATTTGGCTTGCAGGTTGAGTGGGAACTCGCCGATTTCGTCGAGGAATAGCGTGCCACCGCTGGCTGCTTCAAAATATCCAATTTTGCGTCGATCGGCCCCAGTGAATGACCCTCGCTCGTGGCCAAATAATTCGCTTTCCAACAGCGTTGCTGGCAGCGACGCACAATTGAGTTTGACGAACGGCCGATCTTTGCGCGCGGTCGGCCCCGCTTCGAGCGAGCGCTCGTTCGCTCCATTTCTGGGCCCGGCAGCGATGGCTTCGGCTACGAGTTCTTTGCCCGATCCGGTTTCGCCGAGAATCAACACCGTGATTGGTGATTCGGCGACCCGCTCAACCAGCGCGTACACATTGCGCATCACTGGCGATATCAAGACCGCCGCCGGGTTTGCGGGTTCGATGCGGTCGGGGTTGATCGCGATGCGTTGCTGGCTATGCACCAACCGCAATGCGGCATGGGCACGGTGCATGATCGCTTCAACGCTCACACCTTCAAGTGGCGCGGTTGCCACACCGGCGCGCATCGTGGCATTGCCTTGCGCTGCGGCGTCAGCGAGCCGCGTCAATAGATCTACGGCGCTGGCTTGGTTCAGTTCGGGCAGTAAGATGGCGTAGTTGTCGCCTCCGTAGTCAGCCATGAGATCCATATCGCGCAGCGCGCGGGCAATGGCTTCGATGCCGGTGTCGTTGCCCGATACACTCAGCGCAGCTACTGAAACCGGGCGTTGATAACGGCGGGCTCGGTCGATCTCTGCGCGCAACCGAGTTTCGAACGCATCGGCATCGACAATCGCGGTACCTCGGCGCAGCGTCGAGCGTGCACTAACCACAATAACCACCGGCCCAATCGCGATGGCATCGCCCGAGCGTACTTCAACTTCGGTGCTGATTTTGCTGCCATTGACCTGCGTGCCATTGCGGCTTTCGAGATCAGTAACGAACACGCGATCACCGCGCCGCATAATCTTGGCATGCAGTCGTGAGACTTTTTCGTGATCGGCGACGATGGTTGCTTGCCGTGATCGGCCGATAGTCACTTCGATATCGCCGTCGAGTCGCACCACATGCGACTTGTCGGTGCCTTCTTGGTGCGCGATCAAGAGAATCGAGGTGGCCCCAGGTTGGGTCCACACTACCGACATAGTCAGCCCGTCAATGGTGAATTCTGTGCTCATGGATGTGTACAAGTTCTGCACAGTGCAACAAGAAGTGCACAGTGATCGTCGCTACGTTGGTTCACCGCAGTGGATAAATAGTGGTATTTTCATTGCATAGGTACTATCCAAGTAGAAGCGATGAAAACCACACACCATACTACAGTAGGCTATGCACGTAGCGTGCTTGGCACTGCTGCAATGGCGGCCGCGCTGGTCGGTGTTGGTTTGGGTAGCAGTGGCTGTGGGCCGTCACCCATTGAACCAGCGGATGCCTCCCCTGATACTGACGCTGTGCCGTTAAAGCCGGGCATTACCATGGCATGGCATCTGTCACAGCAGTTGCCTTATCTCGCCGCCGATCGCGAGTTACTTGAAGTGAAGCTGCGAATGAAATCTTTACGGATGGTTGGTGACACTGCGCCCGACGACGTTCGCACCAATAAGCAGCAGTTTGATCTCAAATGGAAAGCCGACGCATCGCCGGAACCTACCAAATTCGATAAAGCCCCGATTGGTAACTACACCTCGGTCAAAACTCGGCTCGACGGTGATGCCGCGGCTTCGTTCGAACTATCGGGCCGGGCAATGGTAAATGGAATTTGGTATCCATTCGAAATCGTAGATTCGCAAGTGTATTCGCAAACGCTGCCAGTGATGGTGGCGCTGGAGCCTGATCGAGGCGAGATGGTCCACGTCACTGCGAATGTTAGAGCGGTGATCGACACCGTCGATTTTTCGCAGTTTCAAAATGACGACGACAAGCTGGAACTCAGCAGTGGGCCAGAACTCGAAAAAGTTCGGGTGCTGATGGGCAACACGTTTAGCGTTACCCAACAGTAGTCACCGCTGCACGCTCGCGGCCATGCTCGCTCCACGGCAGTATCCACCGGCGGCATGTCAGGCTTTGGCGACAGCATCATGCCATCGTGCGATATGCGCCGCCGCAGCTGTGCGATCGCGGCTCGGTGTGAAGCGCTGTTGCTCGCGCCAGGCCGCACGGATTTCATCGGGCTTTTGCCAAATGCCAACGCCTAAACCGGCTAAAAATGCCGCGCCCATCGCAGTGCTTTCAACGATTTGCGGGCGAGAAATTTCTACGCCGAGCACATCACTTTGAAATTGCATCAGCAAGTTGTTGGCGGATGCGCCGCCGTCGACTTTGAGTACCGTGAGAGCCCGACCGGAATCGTGCTCCATAGCGCGCAAAATATCGACATTTTGCAAGGCGATGCCTTCGAGCACCGCGCGGGCAATGTGGGCTCGCGTAGTGCCGCGAGTCAACCCAGTGATAATGCCGCGTGCATCGGGTCGCCAATGCGGTGCGCCCAGGCCGGCAAACGCCGGAACTACCACGACACCGCCCGAGTCGGGCACCGATGCAGCTAGCGCTTCGACTTCTGCTGCCGACGAGAAAAAGCCCAACCCATCGCGCATCCACTGCACCGCTGCGCCAGCGATGAACGCCGAACCTTCGAGCGCGTAACGCAGCTCGCCGCTGCCCAGTTGCCAGGCCACCGTGGTTAACAAGCCACTCGTCGACGCAACCGGTGTGTCGCCGGTGTTCATTAAAATAAACGCGCCAGTGCCGTACGTGCATTTGGCAGCGCCCGCTTCAAAACACGCTTGGCCAAACAGCGCTGCTTGTTGATCGCCAGCAATGCCTGCGATCGGAATGCCGTTGGGCAGGCCCGGTACGTTGCGCGTGGTTTCACACACACCCGACGACGGAATCACCGTCGGCAAAATGCTGCGTGGCACGTTGAACAGCGCCAGCATTTCGTCTGACCACGAGCGGGTGTGTAGATCGAGCAACAGTGTGCGCGATGCGTTGGTCACATCGGTGACATGGCCATGGCCCGCCGATAATTGCCAAATTAGAAAACTAT
>JAYWHS010000164.1:0-5420 GCA_043777635.1 Kofleriaceae bacterium
CACTGGCCCCGAATTGCCACCCCGACCGCCGAGCCCTAGCGCGGATATGCCGCCATTGCCTCCGGCTGCGTTAGTTCCACCGGTGCCACCAGCGCCGCCACCGCCAACTTGTACCGTGATCGATTGTCCCGGGGTTACGGCAAACGTGCCAACCGCACTTGCGCCGTTGCCGCCATTGCCGCCGCATGAGATATCATACCCACCACCACCACCGCCGCCACCGCGAACTGTCGCTTTGAGTTGGCTAACACCGGCCGGCACGACATAGGTAAACGAGCCCGGCACCGTGAAGGAACTGCTCAGTAGCGGTGCTGTCGTGGTCGATGTATCGACGCTTGCATCATCGCTGGTTGAGCAGGCAGCTACTACGGCCAAAGAGGCGACGCATAGATTCGCAAACATCGATCGAATGAACATGGCTGTGCACGTTAGTCAAAATGCAGGTAGCTGGGAACTACGGCTCGGGTACCGCCGAGGTAGTGGTCGACATCTTCTAGACCCAGCGCAGCTGCTGCTGGGTCTGTTCGCACCCGTGAGAATTTGGCGGATAGCGGCCAACTGCGTTCACTGGCACGCTAGGATGACTTCTAGCGATGGTACGGCGCTTGCTTTAGCAACTGCATGACGAAGATCTTTGGTAGTACGAGTCGTAGTTTTTCTTGTGCCCACGCCGCAGTTTTCACTGCAACGGTTGGTTTGCTGGGCCCAGTCGCTGGCTGTTCGTTGGTCAGTCGCATTGCTCCAACCGGCGGTTCGTCGTCGAGTCCTGCGAATTCAGCGAATGCCCCGGCTGCGGCGATCGCCAGCCGCGATTCCAGTCCGGCAAATTCGGCTGCGACAACAACCACAGCTGCCACGGCTTCGAGCGCTGCGACGACAACGGGCAATTCAGCACCACCATCGCTTGCCGCTTTCGAACAGAAATTTGGTCCCTTGCTCAAAGACGAAGCACGTTACAGCGCTGCGATCGCTCATGGCAAACCTACCGTGTGTCAAGGCCAAGCCGATCGCCTGGTCTCGACGCTGTGGGCGGTTGAAACCAATAACAATGGGATGGAACTCACGTGTTTCCCACTCAAGCCACAAGATTTGAGCAGCATCGGTTACTGGCAAGGCATTCGTGATGTACAGGACCACGGCGCGCTTGGCACCGTGTTCGACAATGTAAAAGTTGGCACCGACGGCTACGCGATCACGGTGCAATACGGCGGGGTGTTTGCTGTCCAGCCCGGGCCTCGCACCACGGTTGCATTTTTTGCGTTGCGGGAAAAACCGACGGGCACGCACGGTGACGTGCTCGCAACGTTTGACGAAACCGTCGATCGCACCAAGATTATCATCGACATTTTAACCAGCGATGCCGCCAGCGCCACGACGACCGATCTTGAGGCCGCCCGTGTCGAGATCATTGCCCAAGCCGAAGTAGCGATCAAAGCGCGCGGTGCCGCCTATCTCGCCAAGGAAGCCACCGCATTGGCAAAGGTCAACTTTCCTAAAGCTGCTCGCAATGATGCAGCGCTGGTGAAGTTGGTGAACGAGTACCTGCAAATTCAACAAGCAAAAACCGGCGTGGATCCAACGCTGGTCAAAAAAATCATTGTCACTTCGTCGGATTGGGCGATTCGTAAAAATCAATACGGTCTGATTCTTGGCAAAACCGCTGATGTTACCGTTGGCTTTGCGCGCGCCAACAAGACCTGTGCCTTCACCACGTTGGTCGTCCAACGCGACTACGCAGGTGGCGGCACCTACAGCTCGGTGAGTTACCTCAACGGGTTTCAAAGTGGCTTCGAAAAAATTCTTTGCGAACGCATCAAATAAAGTGACAGGCGAGGCGCTCGGCCGTCGGTCGCGAAATTGGTTACACCGTCGGTTACAACGTCGGCCACAAAATGACATCGTCGACACTCAAGTGGCCCCACGAGTCAGTGGCTTCGTCGACTAACACCAGGTGCGCCGTTTTGCCGCGCCAACGCGTGACGTCCCACGTTACGGTGCGGAATTCTTCGCCGGCTGGGTCGAGCGCAGCCGCCGTGCGCGCAATTGCATCTTCGACGACTAACTCGACCCGCAGGAGTTGTTCGTTGGTGCCGCCGGCCAATCGCAGTGTGATGCGATCGCCATCGAGTTGAAACGGCGGTGATGTCACTCGGCCAATCGCGGCGTCGCCGCTGCCGTAGCTTGTGACAAAGCCTTCACCGCCAAAGCCGTAGATGATTTCTTGGCTTGCCATCGGCAAGGTTGTTGGGCCATTGCCCCACGCTGGGCCCGAGCGAGTCCACCCGGGCCAGCCGGCAGTTTCGAAGTCGAAAAGTACTTTAACACCCGGTAGTAAGTCTTCACGGGCTGCAACTTTGCCGTCCGGTTTTCGGACAATAGGTACCCACAATGATTCGGGTACAACATTGGCACCGGTATAAACGTGCGGCCGCATGCGGCTCGCAAGGCGCTCTTGCGGTCGGTAGGTGACCCGGAGCAAAGGCATTTCGTTGGTCACGCTGCGATTGTCGAACACCACAGCAGCGAAGCGATGCTCAGTTAGCGCTGGGATCAAATCGGGGACCACCCGCGAGGACCGCCAGGTGACATCTTTGAGGCCCATTTTGTGTGCAAATGCGCGCTTACCAGCCAAGACCGAATACCAAGGATGAAATGGCACCCAGACATCACCGTCGATTTGTGCGATGCGAGTGATCAATGCGTCACCAGCGTTGCGGTCAGCAAAGGTCGGCGTGAAGCGGGACGGGTGCCAACGATCCTGCCACAATGACCAATTCAGCGGCGCAAGTACGGCCAGTACGAGCATTGCCGGTACAAGTTGCCACCGAGGGTCGCGGTTGCGAGGCAGCCAGATGCGGGCACAAGCAACGATTGCCAACACCGCTGCACCCGCAGCGATGCCACCGTGGAGAAATGCCGGCATGAATGCGTTGTAGTGTGCGAACTCGGTGCCCCACCCAACAGCGCCGACTACAACCGAGACGGCGTAGGTTGGCGCCCACAACAACAATGGCCGCGCGCCCATGGGAATCCGACGTTTGGCGATACCGGTGGCCGCGACCGCGAGCAAGCTGCCAGCGATTAAGAATGTAGCGCTGCGTGAGTGCCACAAAATAACTTCGAACGATTTCCAAAATCGATCGCGATTAAAATCGTGGGTTTGATGCATCTTGTAGATGTAGGTCCAAAACCAACCGTGACTCGCTTGGTTGAGGATCCATGCGCCGCCGAGACCAATGAGGCCAGCGATCAAGCCGTAGGTTGGTGCGCGCCGCCAGGCCAACATCAACACGATGACGCCGACCCATGCCACATAAAAAATGCCGGTTTGTTTGCAGAAAAAGCTCAAGGCCATCAGCGCAGCCAGCATGGCGATGCCGATGTGGCCGTTCCAGCCGGTGTCGCGGCTGGCCCAGCGTGGTGCTAAAAAAATACCGAGCGTGATCATAAACAGAAACATGGTGTCGGCGCGCACTAAATCATACCAACCCTCCATCAGCGGGTAGCCCGACGCAAAAATGCCCATCGCAATGAACATCGCAAACAGCGCGGGGACAGGCGCGTTATTCGACGACGATGCAAGCCGCCGCAACGTGGCCCAGGTGACACCCGCGATTCCGAGCAGGGACACCACAGAAATGAAGCGCCCGAGTTGGTAGGACAAGCCGAAGATCTTGCCGGTGCTTGCCAACACCGCCGGATACAAGGGTGTGTACAGATACGGAATGAACTCCACCGACGGTGGTGTGTAGATACCTGAGCCTTGGCTGATGCGCTGCGCGTGATGCAGCATGCCGCCTTCCATCCACTCTAAATCGTAGGGATAACTGAAGCGGCCACCGATGGTGCTGATGAATAGCCCAATCAAGTAGATCGCCATGCTGGCCCCTATCGTCCAGGCCGCATAGTGCAACAGGCGGACGTGTGGCGCTAGCGTTGCCAACTCGGAAGCCGTGTCAGGTTGGGTCGGTGGCTGAGTCATTGCACCTCGATGATGGCCAACGCGGCGCGGTTATCCATAATCTTGAGATCGGGGGTCGTGGTACTTGCGGGCATGCGCGCTTGGCCTTTCCAAAGTCCAACCCACATAGTGTAGCTGCCGGGTGTTGCGGTTTGCGGAATCGACAACGTTGTGGTGTAGCGAATGTATTGGCCGGTCCGCCACCAATCAAATGGCCGGGTTGGCGCGTGATCTCCGGTGAAGCGTCCAGGCCCTTCGACATGGACAAAAATTTTCCAACCTGGTGGCGGAGTCGCCGTCGCTTTGAATGTCCAAGTAACTTGCAGCTGAGCGCCACGGGTTGGCTTTTTGTCGAGGTCAATCGATAGCAGCGTGATGGCGTCGCCAAACCGCACGTTGAGCAGCGAGCTGACAACCGGTTCGGTGGTCAACAAGGCCTCGGCCGCGCCGCGTGGAATGGTTGTGCTGTCGTACCAGCGTTCGAGCAGCGTGCGGGTGTCACGACACGTCGCTTGGTCGGAAATATCGTTGCCGTCGGCATGTTGGCGTAAGGCGCCGACGCGATACGCTTCCCAACTGGTGTCGGGGCTCACGTTGTAAATGACGTGGCAGGTGGTGCTCGCTGCGGCACGCATTTCGTGGTTGCCTTCGTACGATAGCTGTTGAAACACCGGCGGTGGACTAGCAGCGTCGACGGTGAGGGTAGTCACCATCGAGCGACCCATAGCGTCGTGCAGAGTTGCTGCACTGGCGGTGGCACCTGCGAGGTTGGCCAAGGTTGGCATAATGTCGATATGGCCCATCGGCGTGGTCGCAACCCTGGGTGCGACGCCGGGCACGCGTAGAATCATCGGCACTTTGGTTTGCGCTTGGTACAAATGGTAGCCGTGCATGGTGATGCCGTTTTCGCCAAAGCCTTCACCGTGATCACCGGTGATCATGAAAATGGTTTTGTCATACAACCCGGTGGCGCGCAGTTTTTCGACGAGCCGGCCAATATGAATATCGGTGTAGCGCAGCTCGCCATCGTAGAGGTCGGAGACCTGGGTCCCAAAAGCGGGCACGTCGGCATGGGCTTCATATTCAAAATGCGGATCGTAGTAGTGAACCCATAGGAAAAATCGTTGAGCTGCGTGACGGGTTACAAAATCAATCGCTTTATCGGTTTGTTCTTTCGACGACGAACCGCGGGTATGGGCCGGACCTTCACTGCCGACGCCGGAATGCAGGCGGGCATTTTGGTTGTCGTATTCATCGAAACCTTGATTCATGCGTCGGTTTTGATCAAAGTACCAATAGTTGGTGATGGCGCCCGTCACAAAGCCGAGCGGTTTGAGCACTTCAGCGATCGTTGTCGCTTGCGGCAACAGTCCCGGCCAACCGTCGATGGTGGTGTCGTAAAAGACGTCGAGTGGCAAACGTCCGGTTAGGATGGCCGGCATGGAGTAGCGCGTCGACG
>JAYWHS010000165.1:0-20256 GCA_043777635.1 Kofleriaceae bacterium
CGCCGAAGAACTGGCGCGCTTGGCCACCATTTCACGCGACCGGGCCCGCGAGCTTACGGCACAAAATGTAACGTCGCGCGAAGATCTTGATCGCGCTGAAAGTGACTACAAACGAGCCCAGGCCTCGGCCTCAGCAGCCCGTGCAACAGTGGAGCGCTATGCCACGCTCACGGGTTATCAACGAGTGGTGGCACCGTCCGACGGCGTGATTACGCGGCGCTATGTAGATCCTGGTGCGATGGCGCAGGCCGGTCAAACGTCACTGTTTCAACTTGCCCAGACCGCCGAGCTCGACTTGGAATTTGAAGTTCCACAGAGTTGGGCCAACGTGGTTACACCCGGGCTCGCGGTCGAGATTACCAGCCGCGAACTGCCGGGCAAGCCACTGCAAGCTAGCGTTACCCGCACCGCCGGTAGCATTGATGCGATGACGCACACCATGCGTGCCGAAGTCCGGATTTCGGACAAAACAACTCTCACGCCAGGTAGCCAGGTTGACGTACGGATTACCAGCGTGCGCATCGCTGCGCCCATCATTGTGCCGGCCCGTTCGGTTGTTGCGCGCCCCGAAGGCACCGCCGTTGCAGTGGTGCAACCGGGCCCAAACGGGCAGCGCGCGCACTGGACGAAAATCACGATTCTGCGCGAGCTCGGCAAAGACGTTGAAGTGCTCGCCGACGGCAGCGTCAGCGTCGGCGCGAAACTAGTAATCAGCCCACCAGCCAATCTCGGCGACGACGAAGTCATCGAAATCGCAGTCGATCCACCCGCTCCACCCGCTATCGGTAGTGGCAGCGGCAGCGGCAGCGGCAGCGGCAGCGGCAGCGGCAGCGGCAGCGGCAGCGGCAGCGGCAGCGGCAGCGGCAAGTAGCGCGCGTGTGCTGATCGCAACTTTCATTGGTGAAAGCGTAGCGTCGCAAAGACTTCGGTGTTCTGGCGACGCTCGATCATTTTAACTTTGGCACCGTCAAATCGGTACGGCACATCTTCATAGCGCAGCAATGGGTTGTTGATATCGAGGTCAAAGTCGAGCTGCGGCATAAGATTAGCTAGCGTGAACCCAGTAGCCGACCGCAACGTTAGGTGTGTTCGCACCGTCTGCGCGCCCTCGGGGGAATCGAGCAGAATCGAACGCGGCGACGAGGCCGACATACGGGCAAAGACCGAAACGTCAGGCCATGGCCGAAAGATTGCCGTCAACGCACCAGTGTGGCGCGCTTCAGCGGTGCCACGCTCGATCGGTTCGGTTTCTCGATTGAAGGTCAAGTGATAGTGGGCCGTGGTGTCGAACGTCGCGCCCAACGCATATTTCACCTCGGCAAAAATACTCGCGATGTCGGTCCGGCCCTGATTGATTGGCGTGTACGCAAAATTTGGTACGCCGGTGAGCGGCGAAAGTACAATCAGCTGACTTACCCGCGTAAGGTTGCCGCCCATGCGCAGGCTGAGATCGCGGGCCGGTTCGACAAATGCGTACATCGCAAGTTCACGACTTTTTTCGGACTGCAGCAACGGGTTACCCTTGGTGCCAACCTGGGAATAGAGCTGGACTGCATCGGGAGCGCGAAAACCCTCGGCATACACTAACTTGCCACCGGCGTTGCCAACCTTGATGACGGCACCGCCTTGAAAGTTAAGATTACTACGCCAGCGATTGCTGCCCTCATACGGCGAATCGACTTGGGCCCGCATGCCTGCGGTGAGCCATAGCCAGCGCGTAGGACGAACTTCTTCGACGGCGAATCCCGCTAGCGTCAGGAAACTACGCCGGCCAAAGCTGGTCGTGATGCTTTCCGGATCGCGGGAGATGCCTGTAAGAGTCGCAAAGCTGACCGGCGTCAACATCTGTAAAACCGAGATACCAACCAGCGCGCGGATCGCAACATCGCCAGCAGTGGCGCTGTGCACCGCACGGCCTTCGCCAAAATGCGCCACACGGGGATCTCGATTGCCTTGTAACGACCGCAACCCGTTGCGAAGAATGGCCGAACTTTCTGCGGTGGCGTCAGGGTACACCGGGGAGATCGCGAAGTTTTCGTTGCTAATGTATTCGTACCGCGCCGCTTGTGTCGACAACTGCCATGGACCCACCGCGTGTTGCCAATTCGCGGAGTAGATGCGGTGGGTCTTGCGCCACCAGCCACCAGCACCAGCGTCGAGTAACGCGCCTTGTGGGCTAATTTCGAAGTTGGTATCGTTGGTGAAATTTGAAAATCCAAACGTCAGCGCACGACCAATTTGCAGCTTGGCGCTGGTATCAAACCACGTGTCAGCGACACTATCGGTCGTGCCGGCATTGCCCCACGGCACCGCCGCCTCCGGTACGCCGACGGTGGCGTAAGGCGATTGCGCAACATCGGTGGTCGGCCCAATGCGCCGACCGACGGCCGCTGAGATCGAAAATGCAAAATGATCGCGACGCTGCCGGGCGCGCGCCCACAGTTCTTGGGTATTGAGCGAGCCAACCAACGTGCCGCCGTCGATTTCGATCTCTTTGCGGGTACCAACCGTCGACCGCAAGTTCACCACGCCGAGAAATGCGTTTTGGCCCCACAACACCGAGCCCGGCCCACGTGCAATTTCGATTTTATCAAGGTGCGCCATCGACGTTCGAAAATCTCGATCGAGTGAACGAAAATTATTGAGCCCATTGACCAGTGGCATGCCATCGGCAACGAACAGCAGCGTATTGGCGAACCCTTGGTTAAGTACGGTTGCACCCCAATTGGCTTCCGGTGCCTCCATCCCAGGCACCAACGGCAACACATCTTCCAACCTGCGAATATGTAACTCCCGCAGCTCGCCAGCTGAAAAGCTGGTGACCAGCGCCGCAACTTCGTCGGTATTGCGGTCGGTTTTGGTCGCGGTTGAATCAACGTCAGACAGCGGCGTCATCAAGGTTCGGACAGCGACCTCGACGCGTGCCGCTAACTCGGTCGTCGCAAAAGAGTCGGCAATCACAATGGTATTGCGGATGCGGCAGGTATGGGTTTCAAGCAGCGTGAGCTCGATGCTCCACGTGTCTACCAGTAATCCTGCGGATCCATAAATCGCGTAGGCCGCACCTTGTTGGCGTGCGGCCGTGCAATGGCAAATTGAATCACCGGCGCACGGCGCAGCCGGGCGAAGAATTTCGGCATGGGTTACCAATTGCGAACGCTGCACGCTTTTTAGCGTGGTTTGTTCGAGCACTTGCAACTGCGCCGGTTCAACCCCTAAAAAGCCAAACCCATGAATGACCGCCGTTTCACCGTGCGCGACACGGACCCAGGCGACGACCAACAAGACGACCAACGCGAAACGGAGCTTGATCATTTTTTCAACTTTTGCCGAATTTCATTGAGCCAGCGATTGGCGTCATTGAAGCGCTGCTCGGTGTATGCCGTCATAACCTGACGCAGATTACCGGCCAACGCGAGTTTGTCCGCTGGTGAAATTTGTGCCGTGCTAACCGCTGCGTTCACGCGCTTAAATTTCGCATCAACAAATTGAGCATTGATCGCGACGTTACCCGCACGCTGTTCGACTTCGGTCGCGAGCAGGTCCGCACCGTCGGCATCGGACTGATCCAGTGCAGCATTCAATTTTACGATCGTTGCACTGACGTCGGGTGTGTCCAACAGATATACACCTTGACTCGCCAATTTCTTGATTACTAGATCGCGCCGATGCCGTGCTTGTTCCAAACGTGGATCGACCGCTGGCGGCACAGGCTCAACGACCGCAGGCAAAGGCTCCGCGGTGTCGGGGGCCGCGGCGGGGTCGAGTCCATTGGCTAATGGCGAGGTTGCTTCCGGCGTTGTGGGTGGCTTGCCGTTGTGTTTTCGTGCGCCAGCGGCTGAACCGGTTGACGGTGCCTTGGTCGGCGCTACATCGTTAACCTTTGCGATCGGCACCAGCGGCGGCTCGGCGGCCAGCGCGGTTATTGTTATGGTACTTGCGGGTCCCACCTGCGGGGTAGCACTCGCGATTTGCGGTGCGATAGGCCCTGTCGCATCGCCTCGATTTCGTACGACATAAAATCCGATCGCCATGCCTGCGACGGCAAGCAAGGTAGCGCCAGCGGCGATGAACGGTCGATTACGCCACCGCCGCACCGGTTCCACCGCCATCGGGGCAGCGCTAGCATGCGCTGCAAATATTGCGACAAGGTCTCTCACGTGTGGGAAGCGCGCGGCTGGGTCCGGGTCCAAACTGCGGCGCAAGGCTTTTTCAACGTCAGGCGCGACCAGTACCTGGCTCGGCCGCATGACATTTTGTTGCAGAATATTGCTTTGAATTTCAGCGGCGGTCATGCCGGCGAACGGACGCTCGCCAAACAAAACTTCCCAGGCCGTCACAGCGAAACTGAATTGGTCGCTTTGCGCCGTGGTTTCTTCGCCGGCAGCTTGCTCTGGCGCCATGTAGGCGGGCGTGCCCATCACGGCACCAGCGTGGGTCAGCCCGAGGGTATCACTGCCCTCCAAGACCAACGGACGCGAGCGTCGACCTGCATCGTTGTGAGCCACGCCGCTGGCGGTGATAACGATATCGTTGCGGCGCGAAATGCCAAAGTCGGTAAGGCGCGCTGTGCCATGACGGCTGATCAAAATGTTGTCAGGCTTAAGATCACGATGCACCAAGCTAATCGCATGAGCAGCGACCAGACCTTGGCCGGCCTCGATGAGCACTCGCATTTTCTCGGTTTGCGCACGCGGTTTTTCAGCTAACCAAACTCGCAGATTATTGCCGTCGACCAATTGCATCGCGACGAACACTTGGTCTTCAAATTTACCGACGTCATAGACCACCACGACGTTGCTATGATGCAACGCGGCCATCGCCCGCGCTTCACGGATCAATCGATCTTGTGCTTGTTCGAAGCGCTCGTTGTCGGCATACGTTACACGGACACATTTGAGGGCGACCATCCGTTGCAAGTCGGAATCCATCGCCGCGTACACCACGCCCATGCCGCCGGAACCAAGCAGATATTCAATTTGATATCGACCAATGAAGGCGCCAGGCAGCAGCGGCGCACGTGGGATGGATTGGCCAGGCTGGTCATTCACACTGTCGACCGTGTTTTTGCCAACGGCAAGATCGCCCGATTGCACCAGCGCAAGTCTGGTTTGTTGCAGAATCCGCTGACAGGCCGCACAGGTCCCGAAATGTTTATCGGCGCGTTCGCGTTCGGTGGCGCCAAGCGTGTCATGGACATACCGCGCTACCAGCTTTAGCGCCAGGCACGTCGATGGTAGTTGGTCTGTTGCCATCGGGCGATAAGGCTACCATGCAACACCAGCCGCTCGTGGCCCGGATTTTTGTTTTTCTACGCGCGTCCCCACGTCCGCAGCTCAGCGACGATATTTTGCGACAAGCATGCAATACACGCTGACGAAACGCGGACCGCCGGCAGTAGCGATTCAGTGACGCACACCATGCGCGTCGACGTCCGGTTTTCGGACAAACTAGGTGCGGCGGGTGCAGATGACATGCGGGGAGCGATGATTCCGACACGAATTGACAAAAACTTTCTGGCCGTTGCCGCAAACCGCGAGCCGAGCTATGCAAAGTCGACTTTTTAGGCCGAATATTCTGCCACGTATCGACGAGCATTTCCGCCACAAGGCGCTACACGACGAACATGAATTCATTCAAATCACTCGCTGTCGTTTCGTTCCTCGGCCTCACTGCAATTACCGCGTGCAAAAAGAAAGATGCCGCTCCGGCTCCTGCCCCGACCAAGACTGAACCAGTTGCGGTGAAACCAGAGCCCGCTCCAGCACCAGCACCAGCACCGGCCGCCAACACCATCGTCGATGTTGCAGTTGCCGCTGGCAGCTTCACCACCTTGGCTAAAGCCCTCGAAGTTGCCGGCCTGATCGACACCCTCAAAGGCCCAGGCCCGTTCACGGTTTTCGCGCCCACCGACGAAGCTTTTGCCAAAGTGCCGAAGGCTGACCTTGATGCCTTGCTCGCTGACAAAGCCAAGCTCACCGCTGTTTTGACCTATCACGTCGTCGCTGGCAAAGTACTGGCCGCCGATGTTGCAACTATGAAGACCGCTAAGAGCTTGCAAGGCCAAGACCTCGCCATTGACACCAAAGACGGCGTCAAAATCGGCAACGCCAAAGTTGTGAAAGCCGACATCTTGGCCGACAACGGCGTCATTCACGTCATCGACACCGTCTTGATGCCAGCTGCGAAGTAACCAACCGTATTGCTTCGGTCAATGCACGATCTAAGCGATGAAGTGTGGCTTGGTAATTTCACGGTGCCGTCTGCCGCTGTTGCACTTTTGCTGCTTGCGTAGGGCACATCGCTGCGTATTCGTCGAAAAGAGCTTTCACCGACGGATCCACTGGGTCGCGGGCCCGCGCACTCTTGTAGGCGTCCGCCAGCAAGATGACGAAACATTTCATTTCACGCAACGACGCGTCGATGTCGCGCAACATCGGATCGACGTTCGCCTGAACTCTGTGCCGATCTTTTTTTAAGTCGGCGAGCGCTTCCACCAATAACGCCCGTGGGTACTCGACCTGACAAATCTTCTGCACTTGTTGCAAGGTTGTGCCAGGCAGCGTCCGCGGGTTGCCGAGCATTGTGCAATCCGTACTGGTGTTAATCACATTGTGTTTGGTATTCCAGGTAGCGATCAGGCCAGCAGCTTCGCGATGCTCAAATTTTTTGATCATCTCTGCTTCGTCGGAATCCTTGCTACACGCCACCACCAAACTCAGCCCAAACATCGCGCACGCCACTGATTTTTGCATACCGAATCTCCCCTACTGCGATTTCCCACACGCCAGACGGCTAACGTACAGCTAACACCATGTACCGATCACTGCAAAGACAAACAAAGCCGTGACCACAAGTGGTTCCCAAGCTGAATCGTAGCGTTTCATGCAACGACCCATTGCAGCTAGCATGCCGCATATAATTCATTTAATTACATACAGTTACGGTACAATAGTGGGCACATTCACACCCACTTTACCCGCTCGCTGGGCGCGCATGGACCCAAGCAAGGCCAAGCAAGGAGGCCAGCGCCGCTAAGCGCCGCCCATGGGAGCGCGAAGCGAGTATCGGCGACAGGGCATGACCGCAGCGCGAACCGAGCCAACCTACAGCGTGGTCATTAATCGGCTTTGCGATTGATCAACAGTCGATAGCCGCCGAGTACCAACATCGCACCGATGATGGCAGCGATGACGCCCGGCACGTCGCCATTTTCATTGTACAGACCGAACGCTCGTCCAACGAACAAGGCCAGCATGGAACCGGCAACGCCTAACAGCGCTGTCACGATAATACCGCCGGGATCCTTGCCTGGCATGATTAATTTGGCTAGCGCGCCAACGATGAGTCCAACTATCAATGCATATAAAATTCCCACAGTTTCTCCTTCGGTTAGTACAGCGTCGCAGTACGCGACGTCGCAAAGCCTATTGCATCCTTCGGGCCAAGCACCAGCTGGCCTCTCCATCAGCCGATGGTTGCAGCGATACGCGATGCGTCAGCGCCCGCGGCGGAGATCGCCGCACGCGATCGAGCTAGCCCTGTTGATTGGCGTCGCGAGAGTCCATACGCGATCGCAGCCACTGCGACGCCAACGCTCACATAGCCTAACCACACCGGCAAACCTACCAACTCAAACAGGCCATAGACGATCGCATTGCCAAGTAGGAGGCCCGCGACGATCGTGCCGGCCAGCGAAACTACCGCGCGCGCAATCGCAGCTTTAATACCGTCGACTTCATGCCGCATCTCAAAGCGAATCTTGTCGGCGTGCGCGGCAGTTAGCTCTTTGGCGTCGTCAAATACGCCGCGTAACAAGTCGCTTGATGAGATATCAGCCAAAGCGTCGTCGGCATTCTGGGGTTGCATGATGACTCTCTACGCAAACTACATGCCGGCATGACCTTTGCTAAATCACTGCGTATGTCCTCCCAATCGCATGAACTAGCGACTCGTCGCTCCGCAGCCCTGAGCGCACCGGCCGCGTTGAGCGCTAGCGCTACAAGTACCCCGCCACATGACAATGACGAAAGTGATCCAAGGCATCGTGTTCGCGCAGCACGAGCACGCTTGATGAATCGCTTACACGAGCTGGAACGACGCGTGAAGCAAACCAAAGATACGTTCAACCTAGCCAATCATATTCGAACGCAACCTGTCGCGGCGGTTGGGGTTAGCCTAGTGTTAGGAGCAACAGTTGGATTTCTGCGGGGTGGCCGCGCGCAGAGTACCTGGGCCATCAAGCTATTCGCGATGGTCAGCCGCATTGCTATGGACGTTGCGAAAAGCCAGCTCCGCGGTTGGGCTTCGCAGCAGCTCGGCGGCGGTCTCAATGCAAGCGCAACCGCCGACGCTGCAAGGTCTGTAGCCGCCAACGCTTCTGCGTCGGCGTCTGAGACCAGTTAGCACTGAAATACATTTGGGCAAACGTGCGTCGACGGCCGCTTACTCGTACGGCTGCGGCGTCACTCCAGCTTTGCGCAAATCCTTGAGCTTAATCAATGAACTCACGCCAGCGGCGACATTGCCTTGAGCGAATTCGTCTTGCACCCGCCGATTCGCAACATTGACGGCTTGTTGAAACGTGGCAACACCAACCATGGTGGTCTCGACAAACATCGCTGGCGTCTTGAGCTTGTCTTTGGCATTGGTTGCCCAACCAACAAAAGCGTGGCCAGGTACCGTAACGATAATTGGTTCTAGTCCGATTGATTCGAGCAACGTGGCAAACAATAGCGTGCCTTCCAAACACTGCGCATTGCTGGTTTTTAGTACGTCCACAGGTAACCGCGTCCGCTGCACGACAAGGGCATCGGACAAGACGTTAGGATCCATCACGTAACTCATGCCCATCGCTTTGAGTTCGTCAAAAATCGCTGCTACTTGCGGCACCGTCGCGCGTTGCATTCCGGCAAACGTACGATCTGGTGCACGCGCTTTAGCTTTAGCCAAAAATTCTTCGACCGGCTTAATGTTAGGCGTAACCCACGCACCTACATTAGCCAGCGTCATTTTTCGAAAGTCGGCGCCGATTCGACGAGATATCGGCAAATAGTCACGCGGCAACAATTCAATGCTTGGGGTTTCTGCGAACAACACCGTCATTTTGCCGCCGGTGGTTTCAATCAGTTTATAATTGGCTTGGGCTTGGCGCGGCGCACGTACCGAATCGATCTTAAAATCGAGTTTGATCGTTGGTTGAACTTTTACGTCCAGCACTTTCCCTGGTGCAGCGGCAAACGACACCACCTTTTGCTCGGTAACACCCGGCACTTCAAGTTCAATTCGAAAGGTCCTCGGCTTTTTAGTGTGATTCACCAAGCGCACCGACAGCAATGCATCAGCATCAGGTTGTTTATTGAGATGAAATACGCCTAGGGCCAGTTGCTTGGCTGGTGTGATCTGTAAAAGCATCCCGCGTTTTTTGGTTGCCGCGGCCAAGGTCTCGAACGGTTGTAGAATATCGGCGCCCTTGCCAGCTGCTTGTAGCGTTGCGCGTAAGGCCGCCAGCTGTCGATCAAAGTTTTTGAAATCGCCGACCCCAATCAGCCCAATCAGACTCAGTACTTGGTTTTTGATGTAGGGCTCAGCCGTTGACTTGACCCCATTTTTTTCCAGGAGCTTAAGGCCGGCGGCTGCGGCCTTGACACAAGCTGCATACGCTTCCTGCTTGCAAAACATAAACGTGTACGCCGCAGTAAGCTCGTTGCGCGACTTCGGATACAACGCAAATAGCTTTTTGCCTCGGGCGTTGGCTGCGGGCAGATCGCCGAGTTCAACCAGCGCACGAATTTCGTCGTCGGGGCTGGCCAAGGTTGGATCAATCTTGAGCAGTTGCTCGGTTGACCAAATCACCGCACGCCAACGTTTCGAGCTGGTGGCACAACGTTGCATGGCAAGCAAGGCGCGCTTACGCTCGTCGGCGGAAACCGTGGCATATGGCAACACCGTTTGCATGGTCAGCACAACGTCGTCGCACTTGTCTTTTTGGCTGGCCTTTGCCGTCGCCGCAAGTAGCGCTTTATTGGCAATCTCCGACGAGATCAACGGTTTATCGGCAACTGGCATTTCCTTACTGGTCGAAGGCGGCGCTGGCATGGCAGGCTGGGCCGGCACCACAGGCTGGGCCATCGCCACTCCAGACGCCGCCACCACTACCATTACAATAGATGTACGCATGCCCCATGCTTTCATGGAAACCATGACGGATGGACTCGGCCACCTATTCAATCTGGCCAATCGAAAGATCAGCGCCCCGCGACCCAACGCGCGAGTACGTACTAGTGCAGCAACGGTGCAATCATCAAATATACGTACACGTACGGCGCAATAAACAACACTGCATCAATGCGATCCAGGATGCCGCCGTGGCCCGGCAACAACGCGCCGGAATCTTTGACACCGACGGAACGCTTGATCATCGACTCGGCAAGATCGCCCATTTGACCCAACATACCGCCGGGAATGGCGATCAAGCCGACATCCATCCACGTCAAAAACTTCAAGCGAAACAGCTTCATCAAAATCGCGGCAAGCAGCGAACCTGCGATGCCGCCAAACGCACCGGCCCAGGTTTTTTTGGGGCTAACGGCTGGGTACAATTTTGAATTGCCAAAAAATCGACCAGCAAAATATCCGCCGGTATCAGCGAACCAGGCCAAGCCAAGCATCAAGATGATAATGTCTGCGCCGATTTTTCCAGTGTCGCGCCGTACCAACGCTAAAAAACTGAAACAAAAACCACAATACACAATGCCGGCTAGCGTGAAGCCAAACCGTTGCGCCACCGTGTTCATGTCGCGAAAGCGAAACAGATAATACAGCCCCGCACCCAACACCGTAATCGCGATCGCAACTAGCGGCCCCGAGTTGGCCAACATCGCAGCCTTCGGCGAATGCAGCGTCACAGGTGACAACCAATACAGCGCGCTGCATGCTGCAAACCCAAGCACCAAGGCGAACGTACGATCCTTGGCGTTGTCGTCGCCCGGCATCGTCATCTTGAAAAATTCGGACATCGCCAGCATGGCCGCGACCATGATCAAGCCCCAGGTCGGCTCGGCCCGATCCGGAAAATACAGAATGCCGATGAGCACCGGTACCGCGATGACGGCAACCAACGCGCGCTGAGCTAAATTGCCTAATGCCACGGGGGCTGGAGCTAACCCTATGCGGTGACAACGGTCAAGCGACAGGTTGCGCAGTATCGGCGGAAGGAGTGGAAACTCGACGGGTTACGCAATGCCGGTCCCAGTTGGCGGCGCGCCACATTTACGAGCGCTTCTTTTTCTTGGCTCGACCGGAGGCTTTGAGTGTCGTGGCCGGTTTATCTCGGCGAGCTGCGGCAGATGTTCCAGCGGTTGCCGACGCAGTGAGCGTCACGGGCGCCCCTTGCGCGCCGTCTTCGATCCAACCAGCGACGGAATAAAAATCATCGAAGCGGTCCTGCTTTTCCGGTGCACCGTAAAACGCCAAAACCACCGGTCGACCATTGATCTTAGCGGCACTAACCAAACAGTAACCCGCTGGGTCGGTAAAACCGGTTTTGCCACCGATCACGTCGAAGCGCTTGCCTAACAATGGCGTGTTGGTATTGGTGTATTCAACTTTGCGCTTGCCACCCTTCGACTCGACCTCCTCTTGGGTGTCATGCATGATTTCGCGCAGCACGTCGTCTTCGAGCGTCGCACGCAGCGCCAAGGCCATTTCGCGAGCCGTTGAAACATTGCCGCGCAGCCCGGAAGTGTCAGTAAACTTGGTCTTTTTCAGGCCCAATCGCTTCGCCACCGCATTCATTTCAGCGATTAGCTCGTCGGGGCTCAGGCCGGCGGCACGACCTAACGCAGTCGGTGCGCGGTTATCCGAAGCCATCAACATGGCGCGCAGCAGATCCTTATTGTTGAACAATTCGCCAACATCAAGTCGGGTTCGGGCACCGCCGCGCGCCGCTTTGGCATCTGATTTTAGGATCTGGGTCCAGCCGTCGAGGCTGAGCCCCTTGTGGCGTACGGCCATCGCGACGAAAATCTTGGTCGTGGACGCTATCGGGCGAATTTCATCGGCCGATTTACCAAAAACTTCAGCCCCGGTTTCGGAATCGATAGCGATCGCAGCTTTCGATTTGACCGAGGGGCGCTTGGCGTGGGCAGATCCGGCGACCGCAGGTACCAATCCCACCGATACAATGAAGGCAAGGGTCAATCGCACCCTCTGTTGGTAACATGAGGGCACGTTGGTTGCGAGTTTTGATCACTTGCTGGGCACTTGTTCAGCAAGATCTATTCAAGAACTGGCCATTGTGCCCCAGTTGTGCGCTATGATTACGCCTGGTTATGGAGCCACAAGCGCCAACAGCCGTCCTGGTCGATCCCATCATCGGTCAGACAATCGGCAATTATCGAGTGTCCGTGAAGGTCGGCGAAGGCGGCATGGGATCCGTGTATCTCGCAGAGCACCCGCAAATCGGCAAGCGCGTTGCGCTTAAAGTGCTGCACGCTGAATTTGCGTCGAACCCCGAAGTGGTGTCGCGTTTTTTCAACGAAGCCAAAGCAGTGAACGACATTGGTCACCCCAATATCGTCGACGTAATCGACTACGGCGTGCTGTCGGGCCAACAACCAAGTGAAAAGTTCGTGTACTTCATTATGGAGTACTTGGCCGGGCAAACGCTTGCACAATTAGTGCGCTCCGAATCACCATTGCCACCGGAACGCGCACTGACAATTGCATTGCAATGCGCAGATGCTCTGTCCGCTTCGCATCGCTGCGAAATCGTCCACCGCGATCTCAAGCCCGACAATATTATTTTGCAACAACGCGGTCGCGAGCGCGACTTCGTCAAGCTGCTCGACTTCGGGATCGCCAAGCTCACCGGCGAACAACACGGTTCCAACCGCACCCGAACCGGCATTGTGATGGGTACGCCAGCGTATATGTCGCCGGAACAGTGTGAAGGCAAAGGCAACGTCGATCACCGCACCGACATCTACGCCTTGGGCATCGTGCTTTATGAAATGCTGACCGGGCGCGTGCCATTTATCGGCGACGGCTACGGCGAAATTCTGATTCAACATCTGACGCAATCACCCATTTCACCGTCGAAATTCCGCGTGCTGCCGCCACACGTTGAAGTGGTGGTACTCAAAGCACTCGAAAAAGATCCTGAAAATCGTTATCCCAACATGGACGAGTTCATGCGCGCGATGGCGAACCCGGTCGGGTATGTCGATTCCCATGGCGGGGTTACCGGCTTTTTGCGTTCGCGGTTGATGCCATCGGTGGCTGGTACACCGTTACCCAATTTGTTTCCTTCCGCACTTACACCAACGCCGGGCAGCCTTGGTGTAGTGCCAGTATCGACGGTGCCGCCTTATGGTGGCGCTAATGCTGGCACTGGAAAAAGCAAAACTGTGCCGTTGCTTATCGGCGGGATTGTCGTGGTCGCAGGCATCGCCATCGGCGCAGTAGCCATGAAATCAAGCAAGTCGAGCGGCGCTGGCCCAGGCACCAGCGGTAGCAACAACGCCTCGGCCGCAGTGGTCCCGGTACTCATGCCTGACGCGCCACCCAAGCCGGTTGACGCAGCTCCAAAACCAATTGATTCGGCCGTGCGCACCGTGGTGGTTGTCGACGCTGCGGTGGATGCCGCCGCCTCGAAGATTTCACTCACGGTCACCACCACGCCAGCCGGTGCCGAGATTAGTGTCGGCGACAAGACCGGTAAATCGCCCTTTACCATCGAACTCGATCCAGCACTGGGGTCGGTTAAAGTCACGGCAAAACTTGCCGGATTCGATGTCCGCAGCGAAACGGTTGCGCTAACGGCGGCCGTAGATCCCCTCACGCGCCTTACGCGCGATTGGAAGCTTAAACGCAAAACCGGTGTCCCACCTGTCAAAGGCTCGGGCGACGGCAAACACGATGGCGATGGCATCATGAATCCGGGCGACCTGTGACGCTCAACTGTTTAACGTACTGTGACAGAAACTAGCAACTATGAAGCTCTCGTCGAAGTTTTGCAAAACTGATCTACTCGTTGCTGTTAAAACGAAAACGCAAGGACGAAAGCCTGGCGCCGCGCATGGCCTAATGCTCGGTGCAATCGTGACCGCGCTGGGTTTTGCGACCCTCGCTCCGACGGTGGCGATGGCGCAACCCACCAATCAACCGGCGCGAACGGCAGCCGAATGGTTCAAAGAGGGTGACGACCAGTACAACCTCGGCAATTTTTCCGGCGCGGTCGAAGCATTTAAGAAAGCTTTTGAAACCGAAACCGATCCAGCGAAAAAACCAGCGTATCTTTACAACATCGCGCAGGCCTATCGCTTGGCCAAAGACTGCAAGAACTCGTTGTTCTTCTACAAACGCTTCATGGCGTTACGCGGCAACGATACAGCTCGACCGCTAAAACCTGCGATTCGCAGCGAAGTTGAAGGGCGAATTGTTGAGTTAGAATCCTGCGTCAAACAACAGGATGCCTCCGCTACAAGACAACCGGATACCATCATCAATCCCGATGGCACCAAGCCCGATGGCACCAAGCCCGATGGTACCAAGCCCGATGGCACCAAACCCGATGGCACCAAACCCGACGGCACCAAACCCGACGGCACCAAACCCGATGACGGAGATGGCGACGGAGATGGCGACGGCGACGGCGATCCAGTCGATGGTACAGCCAATCTTCCACCGCTACAGCACATCGCGATTCGCGTCGGTGGTGGCGTAGGCATCCCGATTATTCCCGACACCTCGTCGAAACTTGGACCAACCGGCACCATTTCGGTCGGCTACTTGCTACCCGTCACAGCGCCCGTCGCACTTGAAGTAGGCGCAGGCTTTTCATTTGCGTCCGTCGGCTTTGATCTTGATGGCAACGCTGGCGCAGAACACGGCCGCTTGATGTCGCTGTTTGCCTTTGGTGCAGCCACGAAAACGGTTGCAACCGCAATTTCGATTCGCGGCGAGCTCGGCATCGGCGCAGGATTTTTCGCTGGCTTAACCGGCGGCAACCCTTACACCGTTGGCGCCCTCACCACCGACGGGCCATTGACGATGGCGCTGGTGCGCGCCGCAGTTTCCGTGAATTACGCAATGACCCCGAAGATTGGCTTTTGGGTTTCACCATTGACGTTTTCGTACAGTCCTACCCCCGACAGCAATTTCCGCACCGACGTTTCAATGATCAGTCGGATCGATTTCCTCGCGGGCGTGCAGCTCGGCCTGTAACCGTGCAGTGGCGCGCGCCACGTTTCCGCAGTCGCTGAACTACGCCGGCAGCGGCGAGTGAGCTGTCGCTAACGGAACCGCCTCGGTCCGCTGGCTTACGGCTAGCGGGCGCAGCAAGAGTTTCGATAACACTGGCGTAATCAACCTCGACAGCAGCGTTGAACTCACTAGGCCACCAATTAACACGATGGCCAACGGCGAGTATAAGGCGCTGTGTTCAAGCACTAACGGAATCAAACCGCCGATTGCCGTGAGTGATGTCAACAAGATTGGAAAAAATCGAATCTCACCAGCGCGTCGAATCGCAGCTTCGGTTTCCATGCCTTCGCGCCGCAACTGCTCCGTGAAGTCGACCAACAGTAGGCTGTTTTTCACTTCAATGCCGGTGAGCGCGATAAAGCCAACCGACGCGGTAAACGACAACGTTTCGCCAGCGATAAACAGTGCAACCAAGCCGCCCGCGACGCCAAGTGGAATCACCGCAGCGACGATTAACGTCGCGGAAAAACTACCAAATTCCAACACCAGCACCGCCAGAATGCCAAACACTGCGATGATAATCGCTGGCCCTAATCCTGCAAAACTCTCGTTTTGACTTTCCACCAAACCACCCGCGACCCACCGCATCCCCGGCGGCAACGGCAGCTCACGCATGGTTGCAAGTGCAATCTTTGATACCGACGCGACATTGTAACCTTCAGCAACTTCGGCCGTCACCGCGACGTAGCGCTCGCGATCAAGATGCGAAATGACACCGGCCGCTGAGTTCATTTGCAGTTGGGTAACCCCATCGAGTGGCACGCTGCCGCCTAACACGCTGTTGACGTCAACCCGGTCTAAACTAGCCAGCGACGGCACCTGCGAGTTCGGCGTTGCATGCGAATGGCCAACGACAATATCCACATCGTCGAGTGCAGCTCGATGCATCTTGCCAACTGGTAGACCACGCAATGCCATGCGTACGGTGCGATCGACTTCGATCACCGGAATACCCGCGAGTCCAGCGCTTTGCTCGTCGGTAACTACCGCCAAATCAGTTCGCCGAATCGCTAACGGGTCGCGCACGTCCCGGGTCCCCGTTACTGCCGCCAAGCGGGCTGCGACTTGTGCTGATATCGTCCGCAGCGCGTCCAAATCGTCGCTGATCAAACGGATTTCAATCGGGGCTTCGACCGGCGGGCCGTTTTCAAACTCCCGAATCACGATTTCAGCGCCCGGGATCAACGCAACTCGTTGCCGCACACGCTCAAGCATCGCCGGCGTAGTTGTCGGGTCATACGCGGACACTTCACCGTACACATCCGCCGTGTTTGCGGCCGGTCCACCAGGAGAACGGTTGTAATAGATTTGCGGATGACCTTCGCCAGTTGAACTCATTACGGTTTTCACCGATGGTTCTGTTCGCAGGATTGCCTCAACCTCGGCAGCAATCTGTTGGGTACGCGCCAGACTCGTACCATCGGGTGCGATGATGTTCACTAGAAATTGCGGAATGCCCGCTTTAGGAAAAAGCGAAAATCCAATCCGGGGCACCAGTGCCACCGCGCCGGCTACGACCAGCGCTGCGCCTACCAGCGTGACTTTAGGCCACTGCATCACCCGGCCTAGCACCGGTCGATAAATGCGTTCAATGCCACGGCTCATCACCCGAAACGCAACGTTGCCATGTTCGTCTTCGGCGCGCAAAAAACGACTCGCTAAAAACGGTATAAGCGTCAACGAGACCAGCAGCGATGCCAAAATCGTGACCACAACCGCGACCGGCAAACTGCGAATAAACGCGCCTGCATTGCCGGGTAAAAACAACAACGGGACAAATGCCAAGACCAACGTTGCTGTGCAACCCAACACCGCAACCCCAATTTGCCGCGTCGCTTTGATGGCAGCTTGTTGCCGCGTTTCACCCAAACGAATCCAGCGTGCGATGTTTTCAGCGACGACGATTGAGTCATCGACCAGTAACCCCAACGCGATCACAAACCCAACGATACTTAGTTGATTGAGCGAAAATCCAAGCCAAGATAATAGTGCAACACCGATCGCCAACGACATGGGAATCGAAACCATCACCAACAACGAAGCCCGCAACCCCAATGGAATAAGCGTTACGAGCACCAGGACGATCGCAATGATGAAGTCGCGCTGCAACCCACCCAAGCGATGCGCAACATTGCGCGACTGATCAAAGCCAATCTCAAGCCGCATGCCGGCCGGCAGTGCGGCACGCGCATTCGCTAACTCGGTTTTGACTCGCGTGACGACATCAAAAATATTCACCCCGCTGCGCACCGCAACCGTAATAAGTGCGGCACGTTCGCCATTGAATCGAAACGCAAAAGTTTCAGGCACCGTCGAGAAACCGACCCGCGCGACATCACCAACGGTGACCAAACTGCCGTTGGGCCCAGCACTGACCACCGTTCGACTCAGATCTCGTAAGCTTGCAAAGGCGCCAGAAGTTTGCACGGTAAATCGGCGCGCGCCCAAATCAACATCAGCCCCCGGGACACTCATATTCCCGGCGCTGATCGCATTCAACAGTTGCGTGACGGACAACCCGGTGCGTGCCAGCCTGGCCGGTTCAACATCGACCCGCGCTTCGGTCGCAGCGATGCCGTACACCGACGCTTGTTTGACGCCAGCGATGCCTTCCAGTTTGCGTTCCAGCGAGTCGGCCACAGCTTCCATATCAGCCCACGCTGCGGTCGGTGCAACCAAGCCCACTTGCAACACACTGACATTGGAAGTGTCCATCTGTTTGACTTCGACCGAGGTCACGCCACTTGGCAAGAGACTGCGAGACTTCTCGACTTGGCGCAGCAATTCACTCATTTTGTCGTCGGTATCAACACCAGTTTCAAATTCCACAAACAACACGGCGGCGCTATCGCCGATGCGCGTCATTAACCGCTTGATCTTTGGAATCGTGGCAATCTGCGTTTCTAATTCACGCACCACCTCTTGCTCAAGCAAGCGAGAACTAGCGCCGGGATATACTGCAACTACCGTGTAGACCGGCAATGGGAAGGACGGGTCTTCGGCGCGCGGAATGGTGCGAAATGCCGTGACACCCAACACGGCTAAACACAAAAAAGCAATCAAAGTAAATTGTGGGCGGCGAACCGCAAATTCGGTGAGCCTCATTTGACTGCTCCAGTTGCAACCACGAGAACTTCGCTCGTCGGCGTGAGGTAGGCGGCGCCTTGCACTACCACCTGCGCGCCCTCAGGCAAACCCGTGGTTAACGCCGCATCGTCGCCCGTAAAATAACCGACCGTAACAGGCACACGCGTAACGCGGCGGTCACCAGACACAACCCAAACCGCAGCGCGGGTGCCATCACCATCCCGGAGCGCGGCTGCTGGTATCAACGCAAAATGTGCGACCGGCGTTGGCCGAATTGTCAAATCCGCGACCATTCCAGCGCGTAACGCTGGGTGCCGCGCGTTGGCAGCGTCGAGTCGCAGTTCGATTTCGAATGTACCCAACGGCGGCGAGGCTGCGATGGCGAGCTCACTTATCGTTGCAGCCAAACTTCCACCGTCGGGCAATGCTTGCAGTGAAACCGCCGCTGCATCACCGGTGTGTAAACGCACAATGCTACGATCCGACACCGCACCACGTACGACCCAGCCCGCTTCGTCGAGGGCAAGCACCATCACGGGTTGCCCCGGCGCCACAAGTTCGTTGGGCTCGGCCAGCCGTTTCACGACTCGGCCGTTGCCCGGCGCGATAATCACCGCGTGATTGCGATTGAATTGCACCGCGCGCAACTGGGCCCGCGCTACCGAAACGCCGGTGGTTACATCATCGAGTTGTTCACGCGTCGCCGCTTTGCCATCAAACAATTGCTGCACCCGACGCTGATCGCGTTCATATTTCGCTACTGCCAACATGGCTTGTTCGAGGCCGGCATCAATTTCAGCGGTCGACAACGTCGCCAACACTTGACCGCGTTTCACGGCTTGGCCTTCGTCGACAGTCACCCGCGCAACAATGCCCCCAGTTTTAAAGCTCGCACGCAACTCGCCTTTATTGGCGAGCACCCCGGATGCGTGTACCGCTTGGGCCTGTTGTGCGTAGTGCACGACCGCAGTTGTCACCGAGGCTGGCGGCTTAACCACCGTAGGCGAGGAATGCGCGGCCTCCGAGCATCCGACGAATCCCAGGCTAACAGCCGCGAGTGCTGCGACTCCACGTTGGCTACGGATCAACTGATTAATTTTATTGAACGCCATTAGTTTTGCTCCGGTTCTTCGGTGACACGAGCGAGTTCGACTAGTTGTTGTTGTAAGTCCACAGCGGCCAGCACGCGCTCCAGCTCGGCCGAGATCAGCGCGGTTTGCGCTGCTAACACTTCAATTTGCGCGACGCTGCCAGCAGCAAAACGCGTGCTGAGTAATTCATACGCTGCACGTTCGCTGGCGATGCGGCCATCAAGTGTGGCGATAGCAGCACGCGCGGTCTGCGCAGCGTCCCAGGCGTTGCGGACCTGTGCGGCGATCTCTGCTTGTTGTTGCTGATCGGCGTAGCCGCTCGCTTCCCGCGCCAAGGCGGCTTGAGTTCGTCGCTCGCTACGCTTGCCACCGTCAAAAATATTCCAGGACGCAACGAGCGATAACGCCGCATAACGATCTTGCCAAGCAACGTTGAGCGAACGGCTTTGTACGCCAAGGTCCAAAGCAACGGCTATCGTCGGTAAACGGCCTTGATCGACGAACTTGCTTTGCGCTTCAGCAGCGCGGAGTTGCAGCGCCACGCCTGCCAACTCGCTGCGGCGGTGCAACGCCAACTCGACCAGCGTATCCACATTTGAAGGAATCAAAGGCAGCGCTGCCGCCGATGACCTCAGCGACAACAGCGAAGCCGTTGTGTTCGCTTCGCTGGGTTCCGGATCATTCCGATCAGCGGTCAAACTGGCCATGCGGCGCTGCAACACCCGTAGGGCATCCTGGGTGGCGCGGATTTTCTGATCATGCGCAGCGAGTTGCGCCGACGCCCGCAATACTGTGTCTTGGGTAGATTTTT
>JAYWHS010000166.1:0-1638 GCA_043777635.1 Kofleriaceae bacterium
GCCACGTTTGCAGGCGACAGCCTGCGCCAGCCTGCGGTCGCAGAAACCAACATTGATTTACGCGTTGGCTCCACCACCACCGTAGCCATTGACGGCGCAACACGAAATGTTGCACGTGCTTTTGAAGATTCGTTGATTGCCCAAGGCAATGTGCGCGATGACGATGGAGCGCCAGCAGTCGGTGCCGCCGTAGCATTGTACGCTGGCGACAAACGTATTGATCAAACCACTACCGACCGCAATGGTGGATTTCGGATTGCATTCGAAGCCAAGTTGTTGGGCACTGGACAATTCGGGATCACTGCACGGGCCGAAAAGTCAGCGGCTCGCGACGGCAGCGTCTCGGCGCCGGTGGTCATCGCGATCGCAGCACCGCAACCGGTACCAGTGCGCTACACACTGATGGCGTTCGCTGCAACAGCGGTAGCTGCGCTGGTGTTTTTTGCGATGCGGCGGCGTCGTGCGCCTAAACCAAAAGTAAATAACGACGACCAACCTCGACCCGCGATCGAGATCACCGGCGGCATGACGGTGGCCAAACCTGGCTTTGCGGCAACTTTGCGTCGGGCCGGCGACACCATGTTTTTGGGCCAAGTGCGAGAGGCTTGGAGGTTGCGACCGCTCGCCGATGCGGTGGTTGAACTTACCCTTGGCGACCAACGCCGACAGTTCGTTACCGACGTAAGTGGCCGCTTTGAATTCGAAGATCTGCCGCCCGGGGCTTGGCAAGCCACCATTACTGCCGGAGGCCACATTGGCGAACAGGTCAACGTCACAATTCCGCACCGTGGCGAGATGCGCGGCGTCGCAATCGACCTTGTGCCGGTGCGTGAACGGGTGTTTCACTTGTATCGCCGAGCCGCCGAACCGCTGTTACCGAAACCGGCGCTTTGGGGGATATGGTCTCCTCGGCAAATCGTCGACCATGTGCGCTCGCGCCGGCCCAGCCCTGCATTGACAGAATTGACCAATCTCGTCGAGGAAGTGTATTTTTCGCCACGACTGGCTGAAGAGGCAATTTTGGCGCTAACTAGCAGCCGAGTAGAAGCTGCGATGATGGAGCGCGGCCGCCCCGGCTGATAGCGGGTGCGAGCGTGCGCTCGTTCGCTGCATTTCTCGGCCCCGCCGGGCTTTGGCAAAGCCGCGCCTAGTAGTGTATACACGGCCGGACATGCACATGGAGTTCGTTTATCTCGCGATTGCGTTAGTAGCGATAGTGGGCGTGTTGACGCTGCTGCGACGAGCCGCCAAAAACAGTCTCAAAGAGTCATCGCAGGCTGCGCGTGAACGGTTGGGATTGGACACGCCGCCGCCGGCGCGTCAGCGCCGCCGTCCAAGACTTGCCGACGCTGGTGCGGCGGTTGAGCCCGAAGCCGTGGTATCGACCAAAACCACCGAACTGGCGCCAATCGATGCCGAAGCTGCAGCTGCCTACAAAACCGGACTGGCCAAAACCCGCGGCGGTTTCGTGGCCCGCATTGGCAAATTGTTCGGCAAAAAACAAATTGATGAAACTGTCGTCGATGAACTCGAAGAAGTCCTGTTCACGGCCGACATTGGGCCACGCGCTGCTGATCGGATTTTTCAGTCGGTAAAAAAGGGCCTGTCCAAGAACGATTTAACCGACGCTGACAAGAT
>JAYWHS010000167.1:0-1636 GCA_043777635.1 Kofleriaceae bacterium
GATGTTCGATATCGATCATTTTAAGCTGATCAACGATCGCCACGGTCACCTCACTGGCGACTACGTGTTGCGTGAAATGTCGCGGCGCTTGTTAGTGCGAATTCGCCGGGAAGAATTGCTGGCCCGGTATGGCGGCGAAGAATTTGCCTGTGTGCTGCCCGAAACCGATTTAGTCGGCGCCCGGATCTTTGCTGAGCAAGTGCGCCGCATCGTCGCCGAAACGCCGTTCGAGTACGAAGGTGACACGATCTCGGTGACGGTGTCGATTGGTCTGCACACCGCCGAAGGCGAAGACATCGACCCGACGCAATTTATTAAGTTTGCCGACGAGAATCTGTACCGGGCCAAAAACTCCGGTCGTAATCGCGTGGTTGGCTAGCGCTGTATCGGAAGCGTATCGGTTGCGGCGATGGGTGCCGATCGCCGCTATTGCAGCAGGCAAACTTTGGCCGAGCCGGCCGGGTTGAGCGTGCTTTTGGCGACGCAGTTGTACCCGTCGCGGCAGTCGCTGGCATCGGCGCATTCAAGTACACAGATGCCACCATTTTCTTGAACACACGCTGCACCATCGGGGCAGTCGGCCTGGGCGGTGCAGTCTTTGGCGCAACTACCGTCGGGGAAATCGGCGTCGACCACACATTTGGCGCCATCGGCGCAGCTACCCGAAGGGCCGCCACTGGTGACGCAGGCACCACCGATGACCTTGCCTTATTTGCCGACATCCGAGTCACCACCACATGCAAACGTTGATGAGAGTAAGACCAGTGCAATTATTTTAAGCATGGAGCCCATCATCGCATTTTTGTATTTCACACGCGAGCGCAATTCCCGACGACGATTCGCCTGCATCGGTGACGTCCCAGCGTTGCGCGGTACTTGATCACACTGTGCAAAAGCTGCACAGCTTGCAACCGGCTGAGCCGGCGGAGATGCGAAATATCGCGGCGTAGGCGCCAACCGCGATGGCAATTGTTGGAATGCAATTTGCTCTAGTTCAATGCACGACGGCTCGCAGTCACTGGCTGGAGCAAGTTGAAAATGCCAGACCTCTTCGCAAAGGAACTATCTATGAGTAAAAAATTCCCTAAATTACTTTTCGCAGCACTCACGTTGACCGGTTTTGTGGCTTGTACCGATAGCGGGACCGGAGAGCGAACGGTAACCGGGACGATTCCTGCGGCCTTGACCAGCCAAGTCAAAACCGTTCGTGCTGTGACGGTGAATGGTCTGGCCATCAACGCGCAGGTTGTCAGTGGTAAGTTCCAGCTCGCGGTGCCAGTCGAGCGCACAGTTTTGGTTGTCGTCGACGGCAATAACAATGTAATCGCCAACCTGCGATTCGCGGGTAGTCGTGGCGGTGCATTGCAAACCACGATTCCGGCCGGTGCGGCGGGCGATACCTTGTCGTTGGGGGCTATTTCGATCGCCGGTAAAACGGCTTCTTCCGAAGTCAATCCATTGTCTGCAATCGATTCCGACGACGATGGCATAGCAGATCTTGATGATGCCGATGATGACAATGATGGAACGGCGGACGCATCGGACAGCGATGATGACGGCAACTCAACGGCCGATTCCGCGGAAGACCTGGATACCGATGATGACGGCGATTGTGATATGGCCGATGCCGACGATG
>JAYWHS010000168.1:0-1632 GCA_043777635.1 Kofleriaceae bacterium
GCTGGTCGCAGCTGCATCTCCGACAAGGTTGCGAAAATGTCCCGTGACATCATTTACGAAGATGTAACTGTTGCCAACAAACAGCGTGGCCAGCGGCCCGCGGGGTGCATCCGGTGCATCGCGCGCTGGTTGCGATGCCGGACCATCGAGGGTACCAGCGTTGTCGCCACAGCTCAGCATGAGCAACGAAGCGAAAATGCTGAGCGGATAGCGTCGGGCTGAGTTGGACATACGGCGCTCCAAGTGTTGCACACATGCACACACAACGTGCACGTATAAGGCTACCGCAAACGCTAGGCTTTGTTCTCATCCCAATGAATGGTTTATGCAGCGCAGCTTCCTTCGCAATTGCAATCGGGTAGAGGTCCGCCTACCGTGCGACGGTGAAATCAGCGGGCAACCTATGGATAGGTTTTGGCATTGTTGCTTGGTCAACAACGCTTTCTTGTTATAAGCCTGGGACTGCGGCAACCGATGCGACGCCGACGGTAGTTGATGCGCCCGTGATTGACGCGCCCATTGATGCGTTGCAGATGCCAAACCTAGTTTTTGTATCGAAACAAGTTACCAGTGGCAACATGGGCGGGCTTGCTGGTGCGGATGCTACATGCAACGCCGAGGCTGCCGAGGCCCGATTGCTCGACACGTTTCGCGCGGTGCTTTGGACGGCAGCGGAACCGGTTGCGATGCGTTTTGCCAGCTCGCGCGGCTGGGTTGATCTCGCTGGCTTGCCGGTGGCGGACCGCCCTAGTGATTTTGGCCCAACCATGTTGTACCCGCCGTCGAAGCTTGCATCCGGTACACCAGCGCCACTTTTTGATTTGGTTGCTACCGGCTTTTCGCTTACTGCCACCACGCACGCTGATTGCAATGGCTGGACCTCCAGCGACAATACGTTGCCCATGATGGTGATCCGCGTCAATGCGATCATCGACGGCAATACCGGTACAAGCTGCGGCGCACCGACGCGCATGTTGTGTGCCAGCATCGGTCGGCAGCGTGTAATTTCACCTCCGCAGGCCACCGGGCGGCTGGCGTTCATAGCACCACGAATTTTGCTCACCGGCGGCATTAACCAAGCCGATGCGCACTGTCAATCGACGGCTGCCGCCGCAGGCCTGTCTGCACGCTTTCGTGCGATGTTGGCGATTGGTGCAAATTCCGCAGCTGAGCGTTTTTTACAAACCGACAAGCCCTGGCGCCGCGTTGATGGCCCCATTTTGGCCCAATCAAATGCAGATTTTTTTGCGCTCAATTGGCAAATTCCACTGTTACGCGATGCGGCGGGTGCCGTACCATCTGACTTCTTCGACACCAGTGGTGCATATCTTGCTGTGGTGGGCGCATCCAACGACAATTGCCAAAACTGGACCAGCTCTGCCATCGTCGGGGTTACCGCAATTTCGCCGATTTCAAATGGCAACGTCGGCAGTGGATTTGTGTGCGGGGTTGCCGCCCCGCTGGTCTGTCTCGAAAACTGACTTTTGCAGTGATGCGGATCACGCAACCGCGCTCCGTGTTGACGATCTACAACGAACAGCGGCTGGTCGCGATTGCTTTGTCGGGCGCTTGTAAATTCTCAGTACCGTACATTTTCACCGTCAGCGCACGGCTCTCGGCGTTACCGCCAGC
>JAYWHS010000169.1:0-1631 GCA_043777635.1 Kofleriaceae bacterium
TTGTCTCGATAACCGTAGGAACGATGAAGTTAGAGATTTTCACACCCCGAATGTACGGGCCAAACCGGCGTTGCGCAATTCACCCAAGTGGCTAGTACCGAGATGCGGTGATTTTGCGCGACACGCCAACCCCTGTACGGTGGCTAGTACCGCAGATCCTCCGTCCGTTCAGAGTTCCTGATTAATTGGCGGTACGAAACAAAAATGAGGCTAGAACCGAGCATCAAGTAAGGCTACGGAAAGGGTTTTTCCCGGCCTCACCCGAAGGGGCCGAAAAAACCCTGATCGAACTTCGGAGGCGAGGTACTCGCTGGCGCTGCCTGGGCTAGGCTGCGTCGGCATGACTGTAGTTGCTCGCTTGCCTTCGCCGTCCTTACCCGCCGCCCTGCCCGATCCGCAACAAGGCCGGCCAACCGGGGAGATGCACTACGACGACGTCGCGCAAGATGGCCGACTTTGTGTGACCGCGCCAGCACCCGCGATCGGCTGGTTGTGGCGTGATTTGATTACCCATTTGCCTGGGGCCCGCGAGATTCAAGGCAAAGGCACGATACCGGTGCTGACCCGCTTGATTGTTAACACCAGCGAAGCACCGGCCCGAGTCGATCAAGGGCTTACCGCCGACGGTGGCTATTACCTAGCGCGCAATTCTGCCGGTTCGCATTTGTATCTCAACATCGGAGCCACCGTGCACGCACGCGGCGGCCGGTTATTGCCGCTTTCAGGGCCGGAACCAGCGTTCGCTGCGGCTACCATTTTTGCCGAGCACACATTCACGAATATTTTTGGTGGCCCTGGTCAACGCGCAGTTACCAAGTTGCAAGCATCAGGGTTTCCCGAAGTACCGAGTGACATCTACGACGCCAGTGCGCCGGCGCTGATTGCCGATGTGCCGACCAACGCAACAACGCTTGCGGAGCTCGGCCCCGACGACGCGTACATGATTGCCGGGCTCGATCACACCGACTCCAACCAACATATCAATTCGATGGTCTACGTACGCTGGTTTATCGACGCTGCGCTGCGACGCTGCGCTAGCATTGGCCAAAGCAAACCCTTGCGGCTGACGCGGGCGTTGGAAGTTGCGTATCGCAAACCTTGCTTCGCGGGCGATCGCCTGAGCGCACGGCTCGCACTCTACGTGCCGTCCGACGACGCCGCTGCGATTGGTGCGGCTGGCGCGCTGTACCGTAACGACGACGATAAACCTTGTGCGTATCTACGTTTGATTCTGCGCTGAACTGATCAAACAAAACACGTTCCCGTCCCTTCTGCGCGACTTTCAACTGGCAAGTCGCCGACATTCAACCCATCGCGCGTTGCTCGCGCGGGTTTCTTGGAATATTCGTTGTCCGTTTCTGATTAATGGCCTGGACCCTACTCGAATCGAACCGATTTGCACGCAGCAACAAACGCGTCGACCGATTTGGCCAACTCTGCATTGTCCAACCAAGCTGTGCACGAACGATAGTGCCGATCGCCGGTTTTGAACCACGCCGCCGACACATGGGCAGTTTTGCCATCATTGTCCCAGCGAATACGGCCGTCATTTGGCAAAGCTTCGTCGTGAACTGTTGGCCCATCTTTAATGAACTGCATCATTTGTTTATTAATGACGGCTTTCCAATCCT
>JAYWHS010000170.1:0-1631 GCA_043777635.1 Kofleriaceae bacterium
GAACAACGCGATTTGTAAATACCGATCTTTGGGCTGCGCCGTATTGGTTGGATAGTCCGGAGGTAAACCGCCCTGCTCTAACACCATCGCATGCCGGCCAGCCAAGCGGATACCTTTTTGTGCCAACCGCAACAACGAACCGTCGCTGCCCAAGCCGTGATTGTTGGCGGCTAACCACAGCAACCCGCCCGCTGGAATCACCGCGCAAGCCTTGGCAATCATTTCAGGATAGTCGCGGTCGAGCGTCCACGGTGCGCCACGCGCCGTCGAAAACGACGGTGGATCGATCATGACTAGGTCGTAGCGCTCGCGATCTTTTTCAGCGCGCGCCAAAAACCGTAGCGCATCCCCAACTTCAAACGCCCAACGTTTGTCTTTCGGATCGAGCCCAGAGCGCGCAAAGTTGCCACGAGCCCAGGCCTGCACGCCATCGGACGTATCGACGCTGGTCACGCTGGCTGCGCCGCCGCGAGCCGCTGCTACGCTCAACGCGCCGGTGTACGAAAATAGATTTAAGACCCGACGCTCGCCGACGAACCGTGGCAAGCCACGGCGCTGCTCGCGCATATCGGTGAACAAACCAGCATTGAGACCACCAAGTGGGTGAATTTCAAACGGTACGCCGAGTTCTTCAGCGACGTAGCGATCAGGCGGTGTAGTCCCGACAACTTCTTGTTTGACATCCGCAGCGCCGCCACGGGCTCGCAATTTCACCACCACACCGTCGAGCTTGGCAAACCCGGCGCACGCTTGCGCAACCTGTTTGCCCAACTCCCACAGCGCCGAGGAATACACATACAACACACCATAACGGCCCAGCGCATCGCAGCTAAAGCCTGGTAACAAATCTCCAGCGCCGTGTAACAAGCGATACGCCGCGTTGCTATCTTTGGCACCATCGGCCAAGCCAATCGCACGCCGCAGCGCCATGGCCTTTTCAACCCGCCAGCCGATCAGCGCACCGTCGATTTTAGTGAACCCGTCTTCGGGCCGCACCATCACGCGCAATTTCTGATTTTCAGGATCAACGATCGCGAGTCCTAGCTCGTCGCCATTGCTGTCTTCAAGTCGTACTACTTCGCCAGAGGTCGGCGCTGGGTCGAGGGCAACTCGGCCCAGTTCGATATCACAACCACCACCAAGCACGAATGACGTTGCGTCATTTGCTAACCGTATCGCGCGTTGGGCCATACGTGGTTTTCGCCAATTGTGGGTCCGGGCGCAACGCCTAGGCGTCGGTTAATCAGTACGGAATCAGCGGCGGATCAGAACGGAATTTTCACACCCAACGTGAACTGGGTATCTTGCTTCTGCCCATCGTAATGATACGAGCCGGCACCGTAGCGATCGTCGAGCATGCCACGACCGCCGTTGGTCGAAATCCCAGCGTAAATGCTGAACAGCGCCTTCTTCTTATCGTCGGCAATATCGGAAATGCCGTCGATCCGGCTCTTGAAGACATCGAGCTGCAAGCGGCCTTCAAGTTGGCCCGCTTGATTCATCACGCCTGCTGCTGTGAGCGCAATTTTCTCCGCTGGTGTCCAAGTAATGCTTGCGCCAATTGCGGCAGTGGTTTGTTTGCCTTGCTCGGACGAAAAACTGCCCCACGCACCAGCGTACAAATTAGGCGC
>JAYWHS010000171.1:0-1629 GCA_043777635.1 Kofleriaceae bacterium
TTGGTTGCAGGCGCCATGTCGATGGCCGCAGGCGAATATGTCTCGGTTAGTTCGCAAGCCGATACCGAAAACGCAGACGTCGAACGCGAACAGGCCGAGCAAACCGATCAACCCGAGTTTGAACGCGAAGAACTTGCCCAGATCTACGTCAACCGCGGCGTCGAGTTGGAGTTGGCACGCACCGTCGCAACCCAGATGATGGCCAAAGATGCGCTCGGTGCACACGTCCGCGACGAACTAGGTATCTCCGAGGTGACCACGGCTCGGCCCATTCAAGCGGCCCTAACATCTGCTGCAACCTTCACCGTCGGTGCAGCCATGCCACTTGCCATGGTGCTGATATCTCCCACGAAGCTGCTGATTTATCTGGTTTCGATTGCGTCGTTACTATTTTTGGCTCTGCTTGGCGGTATCGGCGCCTACGCTGGTGGTGCAACCGTGTGGCGCGCGACGGTGCGCGTAACATTTTGGGGTGCCGCCGCCATGGCGTTGACCGCTGGGATTGGGGCGCTACTCGGCACCACGGTGTAGCGGGCTTATTCGAACGGGTGCGTGGCCGACGTCAGGATGTGTGGGCAAATTGGCCCGAGGTCAGGGTTCAAACTACATCATGAATATAGGATCGTTCAGGATGGTCGAGAGTTTCGGCACGTTCCCTTGCGGTACTTCGTTCTAACAGTTCAGAATACTTACTAATGTTCCGACGGGTGTTTAGCTGTATTGTTTTTTGGACTGCGCTGGGCTCGTTTGCACCACAAAGTCACGCCGAAAGTACGGTTGCGCTGGCCAAAGCGGCGGCCGCAACCGGTGACATGGAAGCTGCAACCACCATCCTCGACGAGATTATTACCTCCAATCCGCAACAAGCCGATGCGTTGCTGCTGCGCGGTAGTATTAGACTCGATCTACGGGATTGGAGCGGCGCGCTCGAAGCCTACGAACAATATATTGCGGTCGCACCGCGTGGCGCGCAAAAGCGTGCCGTCGAGAAAATCGTTGCCAGCCTGGCACCCGTGCGCACGTCGATGTTTGAACTTACCGTAGCGGCCGGCGCGACCGTCTATCTGGACTCAAAAAGTCTTGGCGTATTTTGCCAAGCAGCGCCGACCTGTAGCAAAAACGTATTACCAGGCCAACACCGGCTAATCCTCGAACAAGACGGCTACGACAAGCTGGTCGTCGCGGTTACATTCGAAGCCGGTAAAACTGTACGGCTTAGCAAAACCTTGCAGGGTAAGCCGACGCGGTTAACGCTTGTGGTGCAACCCGACGGTGCCGACGTACAAGTCGATGGAGCACCAGCGTCGGCGTTGCCGAAAAACCAACTAGCGCCTGGTGAACATGTCTTGACCGTTACGTTGGCGGGTCACGCATCGCATAGCCAAACACTGACTGCTGTAGCAGGCCAACCTCTCGATGTGAACGTGCAACTGCGCAAACTGGTGGTGGTTAAAGATCTGCCAAGCAATGCGACCATTACGGTCGATGGCCAAGCTGTGCAACTGATCAACGGCGAACTACCCTTGCCTGCCGACGGCAAGGCCCACGCTATCGTCGTGAGTGCGCCCGACATGCAAGTAAAAAAAATTGACGCTAGCGCCTCGGACCGCGAGCTTGATGCACGGCTAC
>JAYWHS010000172.1:0-1626 GCA_043777635.1 Kofleriaceae bacterium
GCGCAGCGGATGGTGGCAGGCCTTAGCGCGTCGGATCGCGGGAATTTGATGGAGGTGTGGTACCGCGTGCGGTATGCGCCGGAAGGGCAGGCGCATCAAAGTCATCAAGTTACACGCACGAGTGGCGACAACAAGGGCCTAGTCGAAACACGGGTGGCGGATTTGGTGGTGGGGCGCGAAGCGCGTGAAGTGAAGTCGGGGAAAGAGCCGATTGATCAAGACCAATTTGCGGCGTATGTGGATTTGCTAAAAGATGACAAGCTACGTGCGCACATCGGAATTGAAAAGCTGCGTTATGTCTTTACCAACCCAGAGGGTGCGATGGCGAATTTAGAGTTTATGGCGAGAGCCTTCGACAAGTTCGGAGTCGATGGTAAATTAACAATTGAAGTTTTTGATACTTCAGGCGGACAAAATATCGTCAAATCCAAAGAGCAAGCGCTAGCAATGCTACTTACCTTGCGAGGAAGATAATGCTGAAAGGATCCATTTCTGGCTCGAATCATATCGAACTGTTCCGTTCGATATGTCAAGACACGTCGCTGCAAGGTATCCCGACTAACTTCGAACTGCGGCGCACTACACAGCGTTCCATGGCCAATTGGCGCGAACGATGTCTTAACGCAAATACCGAGTGCTATGCATTTTGGGAAGACCAATCGTATCGAACGATCGCAGGGTTTTCCTACTTGCCGAAAAGCGAAGTTGTCCTTTTTACCCTGGGCCGCGACACTCACCCTGATGTGGTCGCTACGTTCTGTGATGAAGTACCGTTTGAACTCGCTGTATTTGCAACTCCATTTGAGCGCGCATGGATGGATACGGATTACCCACGCTGGGGCTTCGGCCGCTCGCATCTGTCTCACGGCTGGGGCTGCGCCTTTCGCGGCGCGGGGCATGATCGCTTGGTGTCGCGGCGCTGGCTCGACTTCGGGCCGTGGCGGGTGATTCGGCGACCCAACGACACCACGTTTATTCAGTTTCATGATCTGGCGATTGAAGATCCCGCGGCGGCGTATGCACAAGCGGCACCGGGCCACCAGCGTATGGGCGTGGATCCTATCGGCGGCTTCATTCAAGGTATTGACGAGAGCGTCATCGCTGAAGTGGGTGGATTGTATTTTGCGGCCACCCGACGACTCGAGATCGTCGTGGCGCAGCGTATTATCGTAGAGCAACAAGACATGCGGGTCGCTTGTGGTCTGCGACTCCATCATCGCCTACATCCAGCTATCGCCGACCGCATCGATCACGTTGCCTACATTTTCATGGAACGCGCGGATGCCGAAGCGCACTTGCACGAACTCTGGCTACGCGAACTGGAATGTTGGTACCTCGATGGGAGCGGCAAATACCGGCTCGATCTTGACTACCACCCGGTGCCCAATCCACCGGCGTGGGTCCGCGCGCTCGACGATAAGTAATCGAACTGCGCGATGGCTGAATACTTGCGGCCGCGCGGTTGTCGCACGGGAGGCTGTGAACCCGACAAAGGAACTTTTTGGGCGGGCCTGTTAGGCGGGCCTGCGACGATCACGCAATCCGGCATGGTGGGCGGCAATGTCCTCATCATGCGCGCCGAGACGTTAGCGCTCTTGGCGCAACTCCAGGCGCAAGATGTTGCGG
>JAYWHS010000173.1:0-5362 GCA_043777635.1 Kofleriaceae bacterium
CTTTCAGGCATCAGGCACCTTCAGGAGACGATTTCAGATGAATTCAACGAACAATGGCAATGGCGGCAATCTCGGCAACCTCGACAACATGTCGCTCGATACCATCGAAGCCGAACTCAAGAAATTTGAAGACGACGAACGTCGCCGCTTAGGTTTGCCGGTTGACTCGGTCAAACAATGGTTTGACGCGGTGCCACGGACCTTTACCCGTGAACAACGTGAACACACCACCATTTTGGTTTCCGGCCTGACCATGGCCCATGACTTGTTCGTTCAAGCTGCATTGCGCGGTATTGGCTACAAAGTTATGGCAATGGACACGCCAGACAACGACGCGCTGCAATACGGTCGCGAATACGGTAACCGTGGCCAATGTAATCCAACCTATTTCACGGTTGGTAACTTGGTGAAGTACCTCGACGGTCTGCGTGAACAAGGCCAAAAAACCGAAGACATCGTGAAGAACCATGTGTTCATCACGGCTGGCGCTTGTGGTCCGTGCCGCTTCGGCACCTACGTAACTGAGTACCGCAAAGCACTGCGCGACTCGGGCTTTGATGGTTTCCGGGTTTTGTTGTTCCAACAAACTGGCGGTCTCAAACAAGCCACCGGCGACGGTGTTGGCTTGGAAATGAACCCAAAGTTTTTCTGGAGCATCATCCGCGCCATTTTGATTGGCGATGCGCTCAACGCATTGGGCTACCGCATTCGTCCATACGAAGTCGAAGCCGGCGCAGCAGATCGCGCACTCGAGCAAGCCAAATCGGTTATCTCGGCAGCGTTCCAAGACGCTACGTCGATTCCAATGGCGTTGTACAAAGCCCGCAAGCTGCTCGCTGCGGTTAAAGTTGACAAGCTCAAAGTGAAGCCACGCGTTGGCATCATCGGCGAGTTCTGGGCCATGACCACCGAAGGCGACGGCAACTACGGTTTGCAACGCTTCCTCGAAGGTGAAGGCGCTGAAGTTGATATTCAAATCGTCACCGCATGGTTGATGTACATGGTGTGGCAAGGTCGTTACGACACCAAAGAGCGTTCAACGCTGCGCGGCACCGACGCCAACAAAGGCGCGGGCGGTAGCAAGTTCTCGCTGCAAGGCGTCGACGTGCGCAAACGCATGGCGCAATTGTGGGCTGGCGAAAAAGTCTTGCTGGGCTTGTTCCAGTCGATTTCGTTTGCACTTGGCCTCAAAGATTTCCATTTGGCCAACCAATCGGAAATCGCCGACGTTTCGCATGCGTTCTACGACAACAACCTCCGTGGCGGCGAAGGCCACATGGAAGTTGGCAAGCTGATTCAAAACGTGGCGTACTCCAAGGTCAACATGACCTTGTCGGTTAAACCGTTTGGTTGCATGCCATCGTCGTCGGTCTCGGATGGTATTCAAAGCCTCATCACCGAGCTGTACCCGCAAGCCATCTTCTTGCCGATTGAAACCAACGGCGACGGTGCCGTCAACGTCTACAGCCGCGTGCAAATGCAGTTGTTCAAAGCCAAACAATCGGCGCAACGCGAAGTTGATAAGGCACTTGCCGACGTCAACATGTCGATCGAAGAAGTGCGTGCTTATCTTAACAAGCACCCAGAGCTGGAGCATCCGTTCCACAAGAGCCCGCACATGGTGGGCTGCACCACAGCTGACCTCATTTACGAAGTTGGCGCTCGCAAAGACAAGCTGGCGTACTACAAGCACAAGCTGATCAACATGATCACCCGCGGCGACGAGAAACTTCATCATGCCGCGCACGAGAAGCTGCTTGGCATTGCGCGTCGCGCGGCTGCCAAAACCAGCAACAAGACCGCCGTGGTTTCGGTTGCGCCAGAACTCGATCCAACCCAGATCGAAGACGGCGGTCGTCCGGCGATTCCGCCGGGCCGCAAGTCGCTGCGCGTAGTTAATTAATAGGAGGGGACTTTCCCGTCCGTTGATCATAGAAGGGACTTTCCCGTCCCTTCTGCCGACGACGAGTCGCCGGCATTCAACCCACCACGCGTTACTCGCGCGGGGTGCAGATCGGGGACTTTCTTGTCCCCTCTGCTGCGGCATGGCCGCAGCATTCACCCCACCACGCGTTACTCGCGCGGATATGCGAATTGAGAGGGGACTTTCCCGTCCCCTCTGCTGCGGCGTAGCCGCAGCATTCACCCCACCACGCGTTACTCGCGCGGATTTGCGAATTGAGAGGGGACTTGCCCGTCCCCTCAGCTGCAGCGTGGCCGCAATATTCACCCCACCACGCGTTACTCGCGCGGATTCCGGAACGACTGCGGGTGGGACGTCAACCGCGCTTTTGCGGAGTGGCGTAGCTGCTGCGTTGCGGTCTTACTCGGACTACGGACCGCTGGCCTCCGACCACGGCTACGGGGATTTCCCGTTCAAGTCCGCAAGTCCGCAAGTCCGCACGTCCGCAAGTCCGCAAGTCCGTACGTCCGCAAGTCCGTACGTCCGCAAGTCCGCAAGTCCGCAAGTCCGCAAGTCCGCAAGTCCGCAAGTCCGCAAGTCCGTACGTCCGTACGTCCGTAAGTCCGAGGTCCCCACATCCGTACAAGCCTAAAAAGTCACTATAGGTTTCGTTCGATTACCATCCGCAATGCCCGGCATGTACGGCGCATGGCGGCGGCGCGTGCAGGTTTGTGGTGGGCGTTTTTGAGTTGGGTTGCGCTGCGGAGCGTTTCGAGATGGCACTTCGTCGTCGGGCTGAGTGCATTTTGAGTTCTTGAACTTGGACTATTTGTGAGTTAAAGATGGCAAACTTTTGTGGTTGGAGTTGCTGCCATGGCCTTAGTAGATAAAAACAAGCTCGACGGAGTTCGCGCCAAAGGTTTTGGCTTACTCGGGCGGTTAGGTGTCGTGGGCGGTACGCTGGCTAAAGTCAACGATGCACTTGGTCGACCGCTGGCACCGTCGGAAGAGTTGGCCGACCGCCGTGCTTTTGAAACTGGTCAGCCGAGTAAAGCTGTTCCGGTGGTGGCAAAGCCCGCAGCAGCCAACGTGGTGGCGGCACCGGTCATTGTTTATTACATGGACAAGCAGAAGCGCGACGTAGTGCCTGTGGAGCAAATTCTTGGTGAGCAGAAGATCGTGTATCAACTGCTCAATATCGAAGGCGACGCAGCTGCTCAATATGCGGTTCGCCGCGACTCCAAAGGGTTTCGGTTGCCGGTTGTGTTTATCGCGGGTGAAGCCCTCGGCGGTAAGATTGAACTCATCAACGCGATTGCCACCGGCAACCTCAAGCGGTTGGTTTACGGTGCATAAAAATTGAACTTGCGATTGTCGCGGGCTCGGATTACCAAGGGATATTATATGAATCAATCATCGGCTTCGACCATTGCTAAGCGGGCTACCGAAAAATTGCTATTTGCGCTCAATCGCGCCGACGAAATCGGCGGCGAAGTGCGAGATTTCTTGCAGGAGCGCGTGGCTACCGATCAACGCTACGTCGCGGTGCGTAAGCGCGTCGCCAAGATGTTGGGCAAGAGCTTTGTGTCCAAAACCGAAGTATCCGGACGCGCTGCATCGGCCGAAGCCAAGCGTGCTTCGGTAGCTGCACCAACTCCGGTAAAAGTTGCGGTCGGTGCCGAAGTATTGGGTAATCCAAATATCAAAGCCCAGATCTACGGCAAAAAGAGCTGTCCGTGGACCGGACGCGCAATCACCTTGTTGGAAAAACACAAGGTCGATTTTGACTACATCAATCTCGAAGACTACGAAAACGAAAAATACATTGTGCGGCTGTCGTCGGACACCAAACAAGCGACGGTGCCGTACGTATACCTGCGCGGGAAATTCGTTGGCGGTTTTAACGCGCTGTCAGAAATTGAACGCCTCGGCCAACTTGAAGTGGCGATGATGTCGGCCGAAGAACTTAAAAACGCACCCGCTCATATGCGCGCGGTTGAAATCGCAGCGCGCCCGAATACCGATGAAGTGGTGCCGGCTGAACTCGACGTCGCAGAATAACCAGCGGCCGATTCGGCTACTGCACGCTTGCACAATCAGCGGCGGCTGTGGTTGTAATCCATTCGTTGATCAGGGCCACACCTGCGGTATCGACTGACATGCGATACGGATGCATTTGGTACGGCAGCGTGGTTTCCATCATCCGGCGCAACACGGCGCTGCGCGCTGGGTCGCCGGGTTTGATGAGTTTCATGGTTGGGTCATCGAACGCTGCGGATTGCGGGGTTTGATTGCACAGGCCGCTGAGAAATCGGCTGCGTTCGAGGCTGAATTCGCCACGGCCGCCGCCAGCTGGCCGGTGACAGTACGAGCAGTTGGTTTCAAGGTAGGCGCCGACGCGGTCGACGATAGGCACGGTGCTGTCGTTGCTGCGCGGCAGCTTGGGTAATAGGCCGCTTGCCGGCATCGGGACGATGCGCGCGTTTTGCGCACTAATCGGAAATGCACGGTCGATCGGTTCAACGCGATCGATCAGGTTGAGTTGGCGCAGGGTGTCGACTTGGTTCGCCCACGTCTGGGTGCTTGGGTAGTATGCGAGCCGATTGAGTTGCTCGATACGAAAGCCCAGGACACCACCGGTCGCGGCAGTGTGACAATGAATGCACTCACCTTGATTAGGCAGATGCCAGGCGACGCCGCTCGGGGCGATGTCTTCGGCTTGGTCTACTAAGGTCGCATCACTTTGATCGCTGAGCCACTTATAGGACCAGAACGTCCATTGCGCATCAGCTTGGAAATACATCAGCCGGGTCTCAACATGTTTGCCCGCGACATCGAACGTCTTCATGAAGACCGACCCCGGTTGCAAAATCAGCGAACCGGTATTGTCGTACTCGGTGATGCCACCGCCTGCTACCGGTAGAAAAAGGTAGCGCTGCTTGTACACGGCAGCTTCCGAAAAAAAGCCGACGTTCACGCTGTAAGGTATCGCGCCTTCTGCGGGTGAGGCAGGGGCCGTACTCGACACGCAGCCCGTTGCACTTAGATTTGTAGCAGGACGAGCGGGCGTAGTACCGGTTGGTACCAGCTTGCGAATTTCCCCAGTCCACCAATCCATGACATACATCTCGTGATTGAGATCTTCACCGAAGGAACTAATCAGCATGCCGGATGCGGCGATGAACGAAGTTTTGTTTTCGCTACCCGTGAGCATCCAAATGTGGCCAAGCGAAAAATCTGCAAACAAATAATTGCCACGCAAGCGTGGGATCGCCGTGCCGCGATACACCGCGCCGCCAGTGACTGCCACACCGCGTGCTTGGCGGTACCAATGCGCCGGCGCAGCATACGTGCCCAAAGCGTTGCACGTTGTGTCGGTGCTGACCGAAAACCGCCCAACATCGGCACCACGAAAATGGCAATAGGTAGCTTCGAGAATTGGCCAGCCATAGTTTTTGC